>VAWU01000065.1:0-71439 GCA_005888325.1 Actinomycetota bacterium | reverse complement strand
GTGGCGGCAGAAGGGCACGGGCCGGGCCCGCCAGGGCTCGAGCCGTTCGCCACAGTGGACCGGTGGCGGTGTGGCCCTCGGCCCGAAGCCGCGGAGCTACCGGCAGAAGACCCCCAAGAAGATGGTGCAGCTGGCGTTGCGCTCTGCGCTCAGCGACCGGGCCCGCGAAGGCCGGGTGGCGGTCGTGGAGTCGTGGGACTTCGACGAGCCCAAGACGCGACTGGCACGTGAGGCGCTCGGCGAGCTCGGGTGGGAGGGCAAGGTGCTCGTCGTCGTAGGACCCCACGAGGAAGCGGTGATCAAGTCGTTCCGCAACCTTCCCGACGTGCAGCTGCTGCTGGCGAACGAGCTCAACGCCTACGACGTGCTGTGCAACGACTGGGTCGTGTTCACCCGCGCCACGCTGCCGTCCGTGACCGATACGGAGGATGCATGAGCGACGCACGCGACATCATCATCCGCCCCGTCGTGAGCGAGAAGTCCTACGGGCTGCTCGACGCGGGTGTGTACACGTTCGTCGTCGCGCCCGATGCCAACAAGCTCCAGATCCGCGAGGCGGTGGAGAGCATCTTCAACGTGCGCGTCACCAAGGTGAACACGCTGAACCGCAAGGGGAAGCGGAAGCGCAACCGCCGCACCTTCACCTTCGGCAAGCGGTCCGACACGAAGCGGGCCATCGTCACGCTCGCCGCGGGCGACCGCATCGAGCTGTTCGAGAGTTAGGCCGGTCGAATGCCCCTCCGCAAACGCAAGCCCACGAGCGCCGGTCGACGGTTCCAGACCGTCTCCGACTTCTCGGAGATCACGAAGTCCACGCCGGAGAAATCGTTGCTCGCGCCCAAGCCCAAGTCGGGTGGGCGCAACAACCGAGGCAAGAAGACGGCCCGGCACCGCGGGGGCGGCCACAAGCAGCGCTACCGCATCGTCGACTTCAAGCGCAGCAAGGACGGCGTGCCCGCCAAGGTGGCGGCCATCGAGTACGACCCCAACCGCAACGCCCGCATCGCGCTGCTCCACTACCTCGACGGCGAAAAGCGCTACATCATCGCCCCTGCCCGGGTGAAGGTCGGCGACATGCTGCAGAGCGGCCAGGGCTCGGAGATCCGGCCCGGCAACGCGCTGCCGCTCCGCTACATCCCGGTGGGGACGACCGTGCACAACGTCGAGCTCAAGCCGGGCGCGGGGGGAAAGATGGCCCGCGGCGCGGGGTCGAGCATCCAGCTCGTGGCCAAGGAGGGAGACTTCGCCACCCTGCGGCTGCCCAGCACCGAGATGCGCCGGGTGTCGATCGACTGCCGGGCGACCGTCGGTGAGGTCGGCAACCCGGAGGCCGAGCTCACCTCGCTGGGAAAGGCGGGCCGCAACCGATGGAAGGGCGTGCGCCCACAGACGCGCGGCGTCGCCATGAACCCGGTCGACCACCCATTGGGCGGCGGCGAAGGCAAGTCGTCGGGTGGGCGCCATCCGGTGTCGCCGTGGGGCCAGCCCGAGGGCCGCACCCGCGACAAGAACAAGCCGAGCCAGAAGCTCATCATCCGGCGCCGCCGCACGCGCGGCTCGCGCCGGTGAACCGGCCATGAAAGCAGAGAGATGCCTCGAAGTCTGAAGAAGGGACCGTTCGTCGACGAGCACCTGCTCAAGAAGGTCGACGACCTCAACACCCGCAACGAGAAGCGCGTGATCAAGACGTGGTCGCGGCGCTCCACGATCATCCCCGACATGGTGGGCCACACCATCGCCGTGCACGACGGCCGCAAGCACGTGCCGGTCTACGTCACCGAGTCGATGGTGGGGCACAAGCTCGGAGAGTTCGCGCTGACGCGCACGTTCCGGTTCCACGCGGGCCAGGAACGGGCGGGGCGGAGGTAGGCGTGCCCGGGCCCAAGCTCAACGAGTACCCGGCCGCGCGACCGGGTGTGAAGCGGCTGCCAGTCACGGCCGAGCAGCCAAGGGGCGCGCGGGCGCGTGCCCGCTACATGCGGATCTCGGCGTACAAGGTGCGGCAGGTGCTCGACCTCATCCGGGGCCACGACGTCGACCGGGCCGTCGACATCCTGAAGTTCTGCGAACGAGATGCGGCTCTCGTGGTGGGCAAGCTCCTCAACGCGGCCGTCGCCAACGCGGCCAAGAACCACGAGCTGCACGAGCCGGAGGAGCTCTACGTCTCGGCCTGCTACGCCGACGAAGGTCCCACGCTCAAGCGCTGGCGGCCTCGTGCGCGGGGCCGGGCCACGCGGATTCGCAAGCGCACGTGCCACATCACCGTGATCGTGAGCCGCCTTCCGGACGTCGAGCTGCAGCGGCGGCGCTCGTCCGACACCGCCGCATCCGCGGCGCGCCGCCGCCGGATCGCGGGGCAGAAGGCGGCGGCGGAGCGCACGCGCACCCGCCGGCGCCGCGCCGACGCGGGCACGCCCGAGGACGTCGAGGGCGCGGACCTGGTGGAGACCGACGAGCTCACCGACGCGGCCGACGCCGTCCCGGCCGACGACGCGCCGGAGCTCGAGCAGACCGACGCCGAGACCGAGACGGAGACCGAATCCGAGGCGGTCGAGGATGGCGGCACGGCCCGGGAGGCCGTGCAGGATGACCGCGCGACCGACGAGTCGTCCGGAGGCGACGAGCCGGAAGGCTCGCCGGCGAAGGACGAGGAGGAATAGATGGGTCAGAAGGTCAACCCCTACGGCTTCCGGCTGGGAGTCACCACCGACTGGAAGTCGCGGTGGTTCAGCGATCGCGAGTACCGCGACTACCTGATCGAGGACTACAGGATCCGCGATTACCTGATGAAGCAGCTGCCCCACGCCGCCATCAGCCGGGTCGAGGTCGAGCGCACACGCGACCGGCTGCGCATCGACGTCCACACCGCGCGTCCGGGCATCGTGATCGGGCGTCGCGGCGCCGAGGCCGACCGCCTCCGCACCGATCTGGCGAAGATGACCCACAACCCCAAGGTCCAGCTCAACATCCAGGAGATCAAGCAGCCCGAGCTCGACGCGGCGCTCATCGCCCAGGGTGTCGGTGACCAGCTCGCCGGGCGCGTGAGCTTCCGCCGGGCGATGAAGCGGGCCGTGCAGACCGCGCAGAAAGCCGGCGCGCAGGGGATCCGGGTGCAGTGCTCGGGCCGCCTCGGCGGCTCCGAGATGGCGCGCAGCGAGTGGTACCGCGAGGGTCGGGTGCCCCTTCACACCCTGCGGGCCGACATCGACTACGGCTTCCGCGAGGCGCGCACGACGTTCGGTCGCATCGGCGTGAAGGTGTGGATCTACAAAGGCGACATCCTCCCCTACAAGACGTCGGCGGAGGACAAGATCAGCCGCGAGGCCGCCATGGCCGTGGGGGAGACGTCGGGCCAGGTCCGGCCCCGCCGGGTGATCTCGGCCGGTGGCGGACGCCGGCGGCCCGATCAACCCGAGCCCGGCGCGGCGCCGGCCGAGCCGGGGCCGTCCCCGAGCGAGGAGCCGGGCACCACCGAGGAGATGGCGCCTGTCATCCGCGAGGCCGATCCCGAGCTCGAGCGGCTCCTGGCCGAAGAGGAAGAGATCGAGCGGCGCACCCGCCAGCCCCACGAGACGCCTCACTTCCGCTCGGACGAGGAGTGACCGCGTCATGTTGATGCCCAAGCGCCAAGGGCGGCACCCAGGTGACCTTCGGCGACTACGGCATCCAGGCGCTGGAGCCCGGTTGGATCACGGCCCGCCAGATCGAGGCCGCCCGCATCGCCATGACCCGTCACATCAAGCGCGGTGGCAAGGTCTGGATCAACATCTTCCCCGACAAGCCGGTTACCGAGAAGCCGGCGGAGACGCGGATGGGCTCGGGCAAGGGCAACCCCGAGCACTGGGTCGCGGTCGTGAAGCCGGGCCGGATCATGTTCGAGCTCGCGGGTGTCAACGAGACGCTGGCGAAGGAGGCCTTGAGCCGGGCCATCCAGAAGCTCCCGATCAAGGCGAAGTTCGTGACCCGCTCGGAGGACATCTGATGCCGGGGAGCGCCGAGCTGCGCGAGATGGACGACCAGGAGCTTCTCGACAACCTGGCCTCGGCTCAGCAGGAGCTGTTCAACCTTCGCTTCCAGCACGTGACCGGACAGCTCGACAACTACTCCCGCCTGAACGCCGTGCGCAAGGACATCGCCCGCCTGCACACGATCCTCCGCGAGCGCGAGATCGCCGAGGCGGAACAACAGGAGAGCTCGAATGGTTGACGAGCCGAGCAGCGGCCCCGCTTCGCGGCCCAATCGGCGCAAGGTGCGCGAAGGCACGGTGCAATCGGCGGGCATGGACAAGACCGCGGTGGTCTCCGTGGTCGAGCGCGTCCGCCACCCCCGCTACAACAAGACGGTGCAGCGCACCAAGCGCATCTACGCGCACGACGAGCTCAACGACGTGCGGGTCGGCGACCGGGTGCGCGTGCAGGAGACGCGGCCGCTCTCGAAGCTCAAGCGGTGGAGAATCGTCGAGGTCCTCGAGAGGGCGAAGTGATCCAACAAGAGACGCGGCTTCGGGTCGCGGACAACTCGGGAGCCAAGGAGGTGCTCTGCATCAAGGTGCTCGGTGGGTCGAAGCGTCGTTACGCGTCGATCGGCGACGTGTTCGTCGCCACGGTGAAGGACGCGATTCCCGGCGCCGCCGTGAAGAAGGGCGACGTGGTGCGATGCGTCGTCGTGCGCACCAAGAAGGAGAAGCGCCGGCCCGACGGGTCGTACATCCGCTTCGACGAGAACGCAGCCGTGCTGATCAACGAGCAGCTCCAGCCCCGCGGTACCCGCATCTTCGGGCCCGTCGGACGCGAGCTGCGCGACAAGAAGTTCATGAGGATCGTCTCGCTGGCACCGGAGGTGCTGTAGGTGAAACTGCGCAAGGGCGACCGGGTGGTCGTGCTCACAGGCAAGGACCGAGGCAAGGAAGGCGACGTCATGCGCGCCCTGCCCGACAAGGGCAAGGTCATCGTCGAGGGCGTCAACATCGTCAAGAAGCACCAGAAGCAACGGCGCGCCACCCTGCAGGCCGGCATCATCGACAAGGACATGCCGCTGCCGGTGTCGGCGGTGGCTCTGGTGTGCAAGACGTGCGGGCGCTCGCGTGTCGGCTACAAGTTCGACGCGCAGGGGCGCAAGCTCCGCATCTGCAAGAAGTGCGGGGACGAGGTCTGATGGCGCCGGATGACACCGCTACGCGCGAGCGGCCGCGGCTCAAGCAGCGCTACGACGACCAGCTCCGCGATCAGCTCAAGGAGCGGCTGGGCCTGGCCAACATCATGCAGGTGCCCCGCCTCGACAAGATCGTGGTCAACATGGGCGTCGGACGGGCGACCGGTCAGCCGTCGCTGCTGGAGGGAGCGGTCGCCGACCTCACCGTCATCACCGGACAGAAGCCGCTCGTCACCAAGGCCACCAAGTCCATCGCCGGCTTCAAGCTGCGCGAGGGCAACAGCATCGGGGCGAAGGTCACGCTGCGAGGCGATCGCATGTGGGAGTTCCTCGACCGGCTCATCAGCCTCGCCATCCCCCGCGTCCGCGACTTCCGCGGCCTCTCGCCGACCAGCTTCGACGGACGCGGCAACTACACGTTCGGTGTCACCGAGCAGCTCATCTTCCCCGAGATCGACTACGACAAGGTCGACGCGACCCGGGGCATGGACATCACCATCGTCACCACCGCCCGTACCGATGCCGAGGGGCGAGCCCTGCTCGACGCCTTCGGCTTCCCGTTCCGACGCGAAGGACAGCCGCAGTAATGGCCAAGAAGGCATTGATCCAGAAGCAGCAGCGCAAGCCCAAGTTCAAGGTGCGGGGCTACACCCGCTGCCGCCGTTGCGGACGGCCACGCGCCGTCTATCGCCAGTTCGCGCTCTGCCGCATCTGCCTCCGCGAGATGGTGCACGCGGGCGAGGTGCCGGGCGTGACGAAGGCGAGCTGGTGAGGGGAGGCTGCACATGACGATGACCGACCCCATCGCCGACATGCTCACGCGGCTGCGCAACGCCAACGTGGCCCAGCACGACTTCGTGCGCATGCCCTCGTCGAAGCTCAAGGAGGCGCTGGCCGCCATCCTCGAGCGCGAGGGCTACATCGCGGGCTACCAGGTGAACGACGACTCGACGCGTCCGGGTCGCACGCTCGAGGTGACGATGAAGTACACGTCGGAGCGCGTGCCGAGCATCTCGGGACTGCGCCGGGTGTCGAAGCCGGGTCTGCGCGTGTACATCAAGGCCGACCGGCTCCCCCGCGTGCTCGGCGGCCTCGGCGTCGCCGTCCTGTCCACCAGCCAGGGCCTCATGACCGACCGCGAGGCGCGCAAGCGCCGCGTCGGCGGCGAGGTCCTCTGTTACGTGTGGTGAGCGAATGTCGCGTGTAGGACGATCACCGATCAACATCCCGTCGGGCGTCGAGGTCGCCCTGGGTGGCCGCGAGATCACGGTCAAGGGGCCCCGAGGTTCGCTGTCGCGCTCGTTGCCGCCCGACATCACCGTCCGCCAGGACGGAGCGGTGCTGCTCGTCGAGCGCCCGAGCGACGAGCGCATGCACCGGGCCCTCCACGGGCTCACCCGCTCGCTCGTCAACAACATGGTCGTGGGCGTCACCGAGGGCTTTCGCAAGGACCTCGAGATCGTCGGCGTCGGTTACCGGGCGACGGCTCAGGGCCCGTCGAAGGTCGACCTCGCGCTCGGTTTCAGTCACACGATCTCCGTCGACGCCCCCGACGGCATCACCTTCGAGGTACCGGCACCGACGCGCATCTCGGTGCAGGGGATCGACAAGGAGGTCGTGGGCCAGGTGGCCGCCGACATCCGCCGCATCCGCAAGCCCGAGCCCTACAAGGGCAAGGGCGTGCGGTACGCGGGTGAGGTCGTGCGCCGCAAGGCAGGAAAGGCCGCGAAATGACGATCTCGGCCAACGACAAGCGGCAGGCGCGTCTGCGGCGCCACCACCGCGTGCGGAAGAAGGTGCGCGGCACGGCCGAGCGGCCGCGCCTCGCGGTGTTCCGTTCGAACCGTCACATCACCGCGCAGGTCATCGACGACCTGTCCGGGCACACGCTCGCCGCGGCCAGCACGGTCGAGGCGGACCTGCGCGCCGGGCCCACGGCCAACAAGGACGCGGCGGTCACCATCGGACGCTTGGTGGCGGAACGGGCCAAGGCCGCCGGCGTCGAGCGGGTCACGTTCGACCGCGGCGGCTTCCTCTACCACGGACGGGTGGCGGCGGTCGCCGACGCCGCCCGCGAAGCAGGTCTGGAGCTGTAATGGCAGAAGGTCAGTACGAAGAGCGCGTCATCAACATCAACCGTGTCGCCAAGGTGGTGAAGGGTGGACGGCGCTTCTCGTTCACCGCCCTGGTGGTGGTCGGTGACGGCGCGGGCAAGGTCGGCCTCGGCTACGGCAAGGCGAAGGAGGTGCCCGCCGCCATCCAGAAGGGCATCGAGGAGGCGAAGAAGAACCTCTTCGCCGTACCGCTCGCGGGCAGCACCATCACCCATCCCATCCTGGGCGAGCGGGGCGCGGGACGGGTGCTGCTGAAGCCGGCCGCGCCCGGCACCGGCGTCATCGCCGGCGGCGCGGCGCGCGCCATCCTCGAGGCGGCCGGCGTGCACGACATCCTGGCCAAGTCGCTCGGCTCGTCGAACGGGATCAACGTGGCCCACGCCACCATCGCCGGCCTGCGGGGCTTGAAGCGGCCGGACGAGGTTGCGGCGCTGCGCGGCAAGACACCCGAAGAGGTCACGCCCTCAGGCGTGCTGCGCGCCTACCGCGAGAGCGAGCGCGGTCCCCACGCGCCCACCGAGGTGGCGTGATGTCACCGGCCAAGAGCAGCAAGAAGGCGCCGGCCACCGTGAAGGTGACCCAGGTGCGGTCGGCGATCGGCACCAAGCCCAAGCACCGTGGGACCCTCCGCGCGCTCGGGCTGGGTCGCATCGGCAAGACGAACGTGTTGCCCGACCGCCCCGACACCCGGGGAATGATCGCCCGCGTTCCCCATCTGATCCGCGTGGAGGAGATGAAGTGAGCTCCATGAGCACAGGCTGGTGCACCCGTGAAGGTTCATGACCTGAAGCCGCCCGCGGGGTCGGCCCGGCCGGGCCGGCGGGTGGGGCGCGGCATCGGCGGCAAGGGCGGCAAGACCGGCGGGCGCGGCATGAAGGGCCAGGGCGCCCGGGGCAGCGTGCCTCCCGGCTTCGAGGGCGGGCAGACGCCCCTCAGCCTGCGGATCCCCAAGCTCAAGGGCTTCAAGAACCCCTTCCGGGTGGAGTACGCGGTGGTCAACCTCGACACCCTCGACTCGATGGAGGGCGACGAGATCACACCCGACACCCTGCGGGCCCGGGGCCTCGTGCACAAGCAGGGCCTGGTGAAGGTGCTCGGCCGGGGTCAAATCGGACGCGCGGTGCAGGTCAAGGCGCACGCCATCTCCGCGTCGGCCGAGCGGGCCATCACCGCCGCAGGCGGTAGCGTTGAGATCCTGCCTCCGCCGTTCGGCCACGGTCGTCCGCCGGCGAAGGGGAACGCGCTCACCAACCGTTAGTCCGCTCCACAGCCAGCATCGCCACACAGCCAGCATCGCCACGAACCCGCCCGCTGAGGTCCGCCCGTGTTCAGCAGCCTGAAAAACATGTTCAAGGTTCCGGACCTGCGGAACAAGATCTTCTTCACCCTGTTCATCATCGCCGTCTACCGCCTGGGCGCGAACGTCACCGTCCCGGGAGTGAGCTTCGCTGCGGTGAAGGACCTGGAGAGCCAGTCGAAGACGGGCGTGCTGGGCTTCCTCAACCTGTTCTCGGGCGGGGCGCTCACGCGCATCGCGGTCTTCGCCCTCGGCATCATGCCGTACATCACCAGCTCGATCATCATGCAGCTGCTGGCGGTGGTCATCCCGAAGATCGAGCAGTGGCAGAAGCAGGGCGCGGTCGGGCAGAAGAAGATCACCCAGTGGACCCGGTACATGACGGTGGGCCTGGCCATCCTCCAGGCCACGGGCATCGCCTACCAGATGAACAACGGCATCCTCTTCGGCCGGGGCGGCACCACTCAGCTGCCCAACGGCGAGAGCCTGATCCCGAACTTCGACGTGCCCCACGTGGCGCTGATCGTCCTCACCATCACCGCAGGCACCGCGGTTGTGATGTGGATGGGCGAGCTCGTCACCCAACGGGGGGTCGGCAACGGGATGTCGATGCTCATCTTCACCAACGTGGTCAGCACGATGCCTGCGCAGTTCGCGAACATCAAGGCCACGGCCGGCTTCGCGCTCTTCACCGTCGTGATGATCATGGGCCTGGCGATGATCGTGGCCATCGTGTTCGTCGAGCAGGGCCAGCGTCGGATCCCGGTGCAGTTCGCCAAACGCCAGGTAGGGCGGCGGATGTACGGAGGTCAGAGCACCTACATCCCACTCAAGGTGAACTCGGCGGGCGTCATCCCGATCATCTTCGCCAGCTCGGTGCTCTACTTCCCCGTGCTGCTCTCCAACGTCATCCAATGGAAGGGCATCAGCAACTTCATCAACAACAACCTGTTGCGGCCGGACAACTTCATCTACATCTCCATCTACGGTCTGCTGATCATCTTCTTCACGTACTCCTACACGGCCATCACATTCGACCCGCACCAGCAGGCCGACCTCATCAGAAAGCAGGGTGGGTTCATCCCCGGCATCCGGCCCGGTCCTCCGACCGAGCGGTACCTGGGTCAGATCCTCAACCGCATCACCCTGCCGGGCTCGCTGTTCCTCGCCGCCATCGCCATCATTCCCCAGATCGTCCTCGCGGTCCGGGGCGTGCAGAACTTCCCGTTCGGTGGCACCACGATCCTGATCTCGGTCGGCGTGGCTCTCGAGACGATGAAGCAGATCGACAGCCAGCTCATGATGCGGAACTACGAGGGATTCCTGAAATAGGTGGTCCCCGGAGCGAGGCTGGTGCTGCTCGGCAAACAGGGGGCGGGGAAGGGGACGCAGTGTGTGTCGTTGTCACGCCACTACGTGATCGCGCACATCTCGACGGGCGAGATCTTCCGTGCGGCCGCCAAGTCGGGCACCGAGTTCGGCCGGAAGGCCAAAGAGTTCATGGACGCCGGTGAGCTGGTGCCCGACGACGTCGTGAACGGGCTGGTCCGCGAGCGGCTGACCAAGGACGACACGAAGCGCGGCTTTCTCCTGGACGGCTACCCGCGCAACGTGCAGCAGGCCGAGACGCTCGACCGCATGCTCGGTCCCCGGGGCATCGACCTGGTGATCGACATCGAGGTGGCGACCGACGTCGTGCTCAAGCGGCTGGCCGGCCGGCGGGTCTGCGTCGACTGCGGCACCAACTACAGCGTCGACACGCCGCCCCGGGACGACTGGACCTGCGACCGGTGCGGGGGAAAGGTCATCCAGCGCGAAGACGACACGGAGCACGCGATCAAGCGGCGGCTTCGCCTCTACGAGGAGCAGACCGAGCCCCTCATCGCCTGGTACATGGGGTGCGACAAGCTGGTGTCGATCGACGGGGTCGGCGCGACCGAGCGGGTCACCGCCCGAATCATCCAGGCCATCGACGCGAGGATGCGCCATGCGTAGGAGCTGCCATGCGTAGAAGCCGGGACGAGATCGCCAAGATGCGCAGGGCCGGTCGGGTCGTGGCCGAGATGCACGAGCGCTGCACCGCGGCCGCCCGTCCGGGGGTCACCACCCAGGAGATCGACCGGGTGGCCCGCGAGGTGCTGGAGCGCCGCGGGGCCCGCTCCAACTTCCTCGGCTACGGCCCGGCGGACAACCCCTTCCCTGCCGTGATCTGCACATCGCCCAACCACGTCATCGTGCACGGCATCCCGGGGCCCTACCGCCTGCGCGAGGGCGACATCCTCTCGCTCGACTGCGGGGCCATCATCGAGGGCTACCACGGTGACGCCGCCGTCACCATCCCCGTCGGCGAGATCAGCGCCGAGGCCCACAAGCTGCTCGAGGTCACCCGGCAGAGCCTGGATGCGGGCATCGAGCGGATCCGAGACGGAAGCCGGCTCTACGACATCGGCGAGGCGGTGCAGACGGTGGCCGAGGGGGCAGGGTTCTCTGTCGTCCGGGAGTACGTGGGCCACGGGATCGGCACCGCCATGCACGAGCCCCCGCAGATCCCCAACTACAAGCCCCCCGGCAACCGGGGCATCAAGATCAAGGTCGGCCACGTCTTCGCGGTGGAGCCGATGGTCAACGCAGGCGACCCGGAGACGACCCTGCTCGAGGACGGGTGGACGGTGGTCACCACCGACGGGAGCCTGAGCGCCCACTTCGAGCACACCATCGCAGTCACCGACGACGGGCCTGAGGTGCTCACGGTGCCGGATTGAGCTAGGATGCCCGGTTGGCGAGCGGTTGGGCCGCACCTTCTTCGCGCCGCCGCAGTCCCGCCGTTTTGTCCACAGTTTCCCGCCGGACCCCTGCTTTTCTCGAAGGAGCCTCACCTGCCCAAGCCCAAGGAAGACGCGATCGTGCTGGAGGGGACGGTCGTCGAGCCCCTCCCCAACGCCATGTTCCGCGTCGAGCTGGAGAACGGCCACAAGGTGCTGGCCCACATCTCGGGCAAGATGCGGATGCACTACATCCGGATCCTCCCGGGCGACCGCGTGCAGGTCGAGCTCACCCCCTACGACCTCAGCCGGGGTCGGATCACCTACCGGTACAAGTAGGGCCCGTGAAGGTTCGTCCCAGCGTCAAGCGGATCTGCGAGAAGTGCAAGGTCATCCGTCGGCGAGGTCGCGTCATGGTGATCTGCCCCAACCCCCGGCACAAGCAGCGGCAAGGCTAGGAGCGCGCAGTGGCCCGTATCTCAGGCGTCGACATCCCCCGCGAGAAGCGGCTCGAGATCGCCCTCACCTACATCTTCGGCATCGGGCGCACCCGGGCGCAGGAGGTGTGCCGGCGCGCGGGGATCGACATGTCCACCCGCGTCCGTGACCTGACCGACGAAGAGGTCTCGCGGCTCCGCAACGACATCGACTCCAACCTGAAGGTCGAGGGCGACCTGCGTCGCGACGTCGCCCAGGACATCAAGCGCAAGATCGAGATCGGCTGCTACCAGGGCATCCGCCACCGCCGCGGGCTGCCGGTGCACGGACAGCGCACCCACACCAACGCCCGCACCCGCAAGGGCCCGAAGAAGACCGTCGCCGGCAAGAAGAAGGTTCGTAAGTAATGCCGAAGCCCAAGCCAGGTGGCCGGCGGCCCCGCCGCCGCGAGCGCAAGAACGTGAGCTACGGCGTCGCCCACATCAAGAGCTCGTTCAACAACACGATCGTCTCCATCACCGACCTCGAGGGAAACGTGCTCGCGTGGGCGTCGGCGGGCAACGTCGGCTTCAAGGGCTCGCGCAAGTCGACGCCGTTCGCGGCCCAGCTGGCCGCCGAGGCGTGTGCGCGGCGAGCCATGGAGCACGGCGTCCGCAAGGTCGACGTCCTCGTGAAGGGCCCGGGCTCGGGTCGCGAGACCGCGATCCGCTCGCTGCAGAACACCGGGATCGAGGTCTCGGGCATCAAGGACGTCACACCCATCCCCCACAACGGCTGCCGCCCACCGAAGCGGCGGAGGGTCTGATGGCGCGCTACACCGGTCCCGCGTGTCGCCTGTGCCGGCGCGAGAAGATGAAGCTGTTCCTCAAGGGCCCCAAGTGCGACTCGATGAAGTGCCCGATCGAGCGCCGCCCGTACCCGCCGGGTGAGCACGGCCGTGGTCGCATCCGCGAGTCGGAGTACCTGCTCCAGCTGCGCGAGAAGCAGAAGGCGCGTCGCATCTACGGCGTGCTCGAGAAGCAGTTCCGCAACGTCTACGCCGAGGCCAACCGGCAGGGCGGCATCACGGGCGAGAACCTGTTGCGCATGCTCGAGCAGCGTCTCGACAACGTGGTCTACCGGGCGGGGTGGGCTGCCAGCCGGGCCCAGGCCCGCCAGTTCGTGCGCCACGGGCACGTGAACGTGAACGGGCGTCGAGTCACCATCCCCAGCTATCAGGTCCGCAAGGGCGATGCGGTCGAGGTGCGCGAGAAGTCGCGCAGCATGATCGTCGTCCGGCACAACATCGACACCATCGACCGCAGCGTGCCGCCGTGGCTCGAGAAGAGCGGCGAAGGCCTCGTGGCCACCGTGCGCGATCTCCCGTTGCGAGAACACATCGACGTGCCGGTGCGCGAGTCACTCATCGTCGAGCTCTACTCCAAGTAGCCCCCGCGTGGCCGCCGGGACGCCGGCGGCGAAGGAAGGTTCACAATGCTGATCATTCAGCGCCCGACGGTCGAGCCGTTGGGCGAGGCCGAAGGCAACCGTCAGCGGTTCGACATCGCACCGCTCGAGCCCGGCTTCGGCCACACCCTCGGCAACTCGCTCCGGCGCACGCTGCTGTCGTCGATCCCCGGTGCAGCCGTCACCCAGGTGCGCTTCGACGACTCGTTGCACGAGTTCGCCACCATCCCCGGGGTGAAAGAGGATGTCACCGACATCATGCTCAACCTCAAGGACCTGGTGCTGACGGTGGAGGCCGACGAACCCGTCACCCTCCGCCTCGATGCGAGGGGCCCGGCCGAGGTGACGGCGCGCGACATCCAGCTCACGGCCGACGTGGAGGTGCTCAACCCCGGGCTGCACATCGCCACGCTCAACGGCAAGGCCCGGTTGGCCATCGACATCACCGTGGAGCGGGGTCGGGGCTACGTGTCGGCCGAGCGCAACAAGAAGTCGACCACCATCGGGGTCATCCCCGTCGACTCGATCTTCTCGCCCGTGCGCCGGGTCGCGTTCAGCGTCGAGCCGACCCGCGTCGAGCAGGCAACGAACTACGACCGCCTCACGCTCGACATCGAGACCGACGGCTCGATCTCACCCAAGGAGGCGCTGGCCTCGGCGGGCGACACGCTGCGCTCACTCGTCGGTCTGGTGGCGGACATGAGCGAGGCGCCCCAGGGCCTCGAGTTGGGCGACGTCGGGTCCGTCGCGAGCGGCTCGCCCGACCTCGACCACCCCATCGAGGACCTCGACCTCTCCGAGCGTCCCCGGAACTGCCTCAAGCGCGCCCAGGTCAACACCGTCGGGGAGCTGGTGGAGAAGACCGAGGACGACCTGCTCGCCATCACCAACTTCGGCCAGAAGTCACTCGACGAGGTCATCCAGAAGCTCGACGAGCGGGGCCTGTCGCTGCGGGTGAAGGAGGGCTAGGCCGGTGCCCGCGACTCCGAAGAAGGGACGCCGCTTCGGGGGTGGCGCCGCTCACCAGAAGGCGATGATGGGCAACCTGGTGGCGTCGCTGATCGCGGCCGAGGGCCTCGTCACCACCGAGGCGAAGGCCAAGGCGCTGCGCCCGGTCGCCGAGAAGATGGTCACCAAGGCCAAGAAGGGTGGCGTCGACCACCAACGTCAGGTCGTCGCGTTCATCCGCGACAAGGACATGGCCCACAAGCTCTTCACCGAGATCGCCCCGCGCTACGAGGAGCGCTCCGGGGGCTATACGCGGATCCTCAAGCTCGGGCCCCGTCACGGGGACAACGCGCCGATGGCGCGCATCGAATTCGTGTGACTCTCTTCGAAGCACCGGCCGAGTCACGGCCGGCGCTTCGCGTACGGCTCCTCATCGCTTACGACGGCCGCGGGTTCCACGGGTTCGCGTTGCAGCGGGGTGTCGACACCGTCGCCGGCGCGGTCGCGGGTGCCCTCGAGCGGGCGCTCGGACATCCGGTCGAGATCACGTGCGCCGGGCGCACCGACACGGGCGTGCACGCGTGGGGCCAGGTGATCCACTTCGACACGACGACGCCCGCGGCGGACCTCGACCTCGAGAAGCTGCAGCGGGCGGTGAGCTCCATATGCGGGCCCGCGATCGTCGTGCGCGCCGCCGAGATCGCCGCCGAGGGCTTCGACGCCCGCCGCTCGGCGCGGGCGCGGCGCTACCGCTACACGGTGCTGAACCGTCCCGTCGCCGACCCGTTCCTCGCCGCGACGAGCTGGCACGTGCCCGACCCGCTCGACCGGCGCGTCCTCGACCTGACGTGTGATCCCATCATCGGCGAGCACGACTTCACGTCGTTCTGTCGCGCCCCGAAGGGCGTGAAGGACTACTCGATGGTGCGCCGGGTCGTCGACGCGCGATGGACCGACATCGGCGACGGCCTGGTCCGCTTCGACATCGAGGCCAACTCGTTCTGCCACCAGATGGTGCGCTCGCTCGTGGGCACCATGGTCGAGATGGGCCGGGGCCACAAGACCGCGGGGCAGATGGCGGCCATCCTCCGGGCCCGTTCCCGAGCCGCGGCGGGCGACCTCGCACCACCGCACGGGCTGTGCCTCTGGGATGTCGTCTACTGAGGCGAGACGTCGTAGCCCGCGCCGCGTAACCCGGCGACGACCTCGTCGCGGTGCTGGGGATCGCGGGTCTCGACGGTGACGAGCACCTCGACGCGATCGAGCGGGAGCGCGACGCCGGATCGGTGGTGCTCGACGGACAGCACGTTCAGGCCCATCTCCGCCACCGCGCCCGTGAGCCCGGCCAGGGCGCCGGGGCGGTCGTCGAGGACGATCCGCAACCGCAGATAGCGGCCCGCCGCGGTGAGGCCGTGGTTGATGAGCTTGATGAGCAGCAGGGGATCGACGTTCCCTCCCGACAGCACCGCGACGACCGGACCGGTACCGGGCACCTTGCCGGCGAGAAGTGCCGCGAGCGTCACCGCGCCGGCCGGCTCGACCACCGCCTTGGCCCGCTCGAGAAGCAGCAGGACGGCGCGGCTGATGTCCTCCTCGGTGACCGTGACGATGTCGTGCACGTGGGCGCGGATGTGGGCCATGGTCAGCTCGGACGGCGACTTGGCGGCGATGCCGTCGGCCATGGTGGCCACCCGGTCGAGGCACACGAGCCGGCCCGCGTCGAGCGAGGCGCGCACCGCCGCCGCGCCCGCGGCCTCCACGCCGACGACGCGGACGTCGGGACGGGTGCACGCGAGCGCGGTCGCGACGCCGGAGATGAGGCCCCCGCCGCCGACGGCGACCACGACGACCTCGGCCTCGGGCGCCTCGTCGGCCAGCTCGAGGCCGACGGTGCCCTGCCCCGCGATCACGAGCGGGTGGTCGAACGGGGGCACGTAGACCGCACCGACCTCCTCCGCGTACCGGTTGGCGGCCGCGAGCGCGTTGTCGACCGCGCCGCTCTCGAAGCGCACGGCTGCGCCGTAGCCGCGGGTGGCCTCGATCTTCGGCAGGGCGGCGTTGGCCGGCATGAAGATCGTGGCGCGGCGACCGGTCAGCGACGCCGCGAGCGCCACGCCCTGCGCATGGTTACCCGCCGAGCCGGCGACCACCTCGAGGGCGTCGGCAGGCAGGCGGGAGACGAGGTTGTAGGCACCCCTGATCTTGAACGAGCCGGTGCGCTGGAGGTGCTCAGGCTTGAGCATCACCGGACGGCCGAGCCGCCGGCTCAGGCTGTCGGAGCGGTCGACGGGCGTGGGCCGGATGATCCCGGCGATGCGCCGGCGGGCGTCACGCACGTCGTCGAGGGTGATCATTCGCTCGAGTCGATCGTACCGACGTTTGCCCGAGGTACCGGCCGCCCGTAGAATCTCCGGGTTCGCCCACGCTCGAGACGAGAGGACAGCGTGCGCACCTTCTCCCCGAAGGCCTCCGACATCCAACGCGCCTGGCACGTCGTCGACGCCGACGGCCTGGTGCTCGGTCGCATGGCCTCAGAGGTGGCGCGGATCCTCCGCGGCAAGCACAAGCCGATCTTCGCCCCCCATGTCGACACCGGCGACCACGTGATCGTCGTCAACGCGACCCGGGTCGTGCTCACGTCCGACAAGAGCGAGAAGCGTCTCGTCTACCGTCACTCGGGGTACCCCGGGGGCCTCAAGCGGCGCACCTACGGCGACCTGCTCGCGGCCAAACCCGAAGACGCGATTCGCCGGTCGGTGCGCGGCATGTTGCCCAAGGGCCCCCTCGGCCGGAGCATGCTCAAGAAGCTCAAGGTCTACAGCGGTCCCACCCATCCGCACGCGGCGCAACAGCCGCAGGCGCTCATCATCGAGCACGCCCGCCACACCACCGCCGAATCCTGAGGCGAAGCGAGGAACGACGTTGCCCAAACCCCTCACGCAGTCGACCGGACGCCGCAAGCAGGCGGTGGCGCGCGTGCGCCTCCGTCCGGGCAGCGGCCAGATCACGGTGAACCGGCGCAAGCTGACCGACTACTTCCCGTCGGAGACCCACCGCATGATCGTCACCGAGCCGCTGCGCCTCACGACCACCGCTGAGGTCTACGACGTCGACGCGACGATCGCCGGTGGCGGGATCACGGGTCAGGCCGGCGCCCTGCGCCTCGGCATCGCACGCGGGCTCATCGATCTCGACGCAGAGCTGCGCAGCGCGTTGAAGCGAGCCGGCTTCCTCACTCGTGACGCGCGCGAGAAGGAGAGCAAGAAGTACGGCCTGAAGAAGGCCCGCAAGGCGCCGCAGTACTCGAAGCGGTAGTGAGGCCGCGCTGACGCTCCGCTTCGGCACCGACGGCGTGCGCGGTGTCGCCAATGCCGACCTCACACCGGAGCTGGTCGTCGCTCTCGGCCGGGCCGCCGCCAGGGTTCTGGGACCCGGGCCCTTCATCGTCGGCCGCGACACCCGCGTGTCCGGACCGCTGCTGCGCGCCGCGTTGACGGCCGGGATCACAGCCGAAGGCGACGACGTCGTCGATCTCGGGATCCTCCCGACGCCGGGTGTCGCCGCCCTGTCGGCGGCGGACGGTCTCCCGGCCGCCATGCTCTCGGCGTCGCACAACCCGTTCTCCGACAACGGGATCAAGTTCTTCGCGGCCGGGGGGCGCAAGCTGGGCGACGACGCGGAGCGGGCGCTCGAAGCCGAGCTCGACCGCGTGCTGCGCGACGGGCCGCCTGCAGAGCCACCTACCGGCGCCGACGTCGGTGCGATCACGTCCGGGCTCGGCGGGCGCGAGCGCTACGAGGCGAGCGTCATCGCCACCCTCGAAGGGCGACGGCTCGACGGCTTGCGCGTCGTCATCGACTGTGCCCACGGCGCGGCGTTCGCGGTGGCACCGAGCGTGCTCGGCCGGCTCGGTGCTGATGTGACGGTCCTCAACGCGAGACCGGACGGGACGAACATCAACGCGCATTGCGGGTCGACGCACCCCGAGGGGCTCCAGCACCGCGTCGTGGCCGAAGACGCGCAGGTCGGGCTCGCCTTCGACGGTGACGCGGACCGCGTGCTCGCCGTCGACCACCAGGGCCGGCTCGTGGACGGCGACCAGCTGGTCGCGCTCTGCGCGCTGGACCGGCGTGACCGGGGCCTGCTCGTGGGTGACACCGTCGTCGTCACCGTGATGACCAACCTCGGGTTCCGGCTGGCGATGGCCGAACGCGGCATCAAGTGCGTGGAGACCCAGGTCGGCGATCGCTACGTGCTGGAGGCGTTGGAGGAGGGAGCCTGGTCGCTCGGGGGCGAGCAGTCGGGCCACGTGATCTTCCGCGACCTGGCGACGACGGGCGACGGTCTCCTCACGGGCGTGCAGGTCCTCGACGTCGTCGCCCGCAGCGGTCGGCCCTTGGCCGAGCTGGCGGCGGTGATGACCCGACTCCCCCAGGTGCTCCGCAACGTCCGGGTGGCCGATCGCGACGGGCTCGATGCCGCCGATGCGCTGTGGTCGGAGGTGCGCGACGCAGAGGCCGCGCTCGGCGACCACGGTCGCGTGCTCATACGGCCGAGCGGCACCGAGCCGGTGGTACGCGTGATGGTCGAGGCGCCTACCCTGGAGGACGCGGAGGCGGTGACCGCCCGCCTCGTCGCCGCGGTCGAGCGTTCCCTGGGCCCGAGCGGCCCTTAGAGCGGGGTGCACAGGGCCCGAGCGGCCCTTCGAGCGGGGTGCACAGGGCCCGGGTCGGGAGCCGTAGCCTGGAGAGATGTGCGGGATCGTGGCCGTCGTCCGTCGCCCCGGCAGGCGAGCCGTCCCCGACCTGCGCGCGCTGACGTCGGAGCTCGCGGAAGCCGCGTCCCTGCTCGGACCGACGCTGGGCTCGATGGAGCCGGCCGACGTCGTACGAGCGGTGCGGCGGGCCGCCGGCGGAGTCGAAGGCGTCGACCGGCAGCTGGGAGGCACGGCGGGGTTGCGAGCGCTGCTCGTCGCGCCGGTCGATGACCTCGACGGGCCCGCCGGGGAGCTCGAAGCCGGGATCGCCCGGATCGAGCGGCTCCTCGACGCGGAGGGGGTGCGCTTCGGGAGCCACATCGAGGCGGTGAACGTGTCCCTCGAGCAGCTGAAGGACTCGGTGTGGGCCGTGCGCAACGACCGCCTCCGTACCGCTCGGGCCGTGGCGGAGTTGACCGGGCCCGAACCTTCGGTGGCGGCGATCGAGGCCTGCGCGTCGATCCAGATCGCGCTGTCCGCGCTCGACCGGTTGGAGGTGCGCGGCCGTGACTCTGCGGGCGTGCACGTGACCGTCGAGGGACACGGGCTCGACCTCGAGGCTCCCGCGGTGCGCGCGCAGCTGTCCGAACGCACATCCGACCGCCTGTTCAGGTCGACCGCGGTGCGGCTGAGCGACGGGCACCTGTGCTTCGTCTACAAGGCGGCGGCCGAGATCGGTGAGCTGGGCGACAACACGCGTGCCATACGTCAGGCCATCGTGTCCGACGAGCTCCTGCGTCTGGCCCTTCGTCACGACGACGCACAGGCGACGGTGCTCGCGCACACCCGATGGGCGAGCGTCGGGATCATCTCCGAGGCCAACGCCCACCCGGTCAACCAGGAGGAGCACGACCGCGACGGGCCCTACGTGGTCGCGGCCCTGAACGGCGACGTCGACAACTACGCGCAGCTGCGCGACGCGGCGGGCCTGCGCCTGCCGCCGGAGTTCACGACCGACGCGAAGGTGATCCCCGCGCTCGTGTCGCGCCGCCTCGTGGACGAGCCCGATCTCGCCGAAGCCTTTCGCCGTACGGTTGCCTCGTTCGACGGATCCGTCGCCATCGCCGCCGGGTCGACGAAGGCACCCGGACAGGTGCTTCTGGCGCTGCGTGGCAGCGGACAGGCGCTCTACGTCGGACTGGCCGAGGACGCCTACGTGGTGGCGAGCGAGCCGTACGGAGTCGTGGAAGAGACGTCGACGTACCTGCGGATGGACGGCGAGACGTCGCCCGGTGCGTCCGCGCCGGGCCAGATCGTGGTGTTGGACCGCGCCGGCGCAGGCACGTCGGAGGGAATCCGGCGCTTCGCGTACGACGGCACTCCGCTGCCGGTCCACGACGGCGACCTCACCACCGCGACGATCACGACCCGCGACATCGATCGCGGCGACTTCCCTCACTTCCTCCTCAAGGAGCTGTCGGAGGCCCCGCAGTCGTTCCGCAAGACGCTCCGGGGTCGCATCGAAGAGCACAACGGCAGGCTGGCCGTGGCCCTCGGGCGAGAGGCGCTTCCCGACGCGATCGTGGAGCGACTGCGCGACCGCACCATCCGGCGCGTCCTGGTGATCGGGCAGGGGACCGCGGCGGTGGCGGGTCAGGCGATCGCCGCCGCGATCGACGGTGAGGTCGGCGCGGCGCGACTGCGCGTCGGGGCGCTCCCCGCAACCGAGCTGTCGGGCTTCGCCCTCGACGACGACATGTCCGACGTCCTGCTCGTCGCGGTGAGCCAATCCGGCACCACGACCGACACCAATCGCACCGTCGACCTGGTGCGCGCGCGCGGCGCGAGCGTGATCGGCATCGTCAACCGGCGGAACAGCGACCTCGTGGAGAAGGCGCACGGGGTCCTCTACACGTCCGACGGGCGCGACGTCGAGATGAGCGTGGCTTCGACCAAGGCCTTCTACGCGCAGATCGCGGCCGGCTACCTGCTCGCGCTCGCCATCGCTGCCGCGCTGAGCCCCGAGGACCGAGGTGCGCACCACGAGCTGCTCGCGGCGCTCCGCGACCTCCCGGCGGCCATGGACCGGGTGCTGGCGCGGCGCGACGAGATCGCGGATGCCGCTCAGCGTCACGCGCCGGGCCGGCGCTACTGGGCGGTCGTGGGCAACGGGCCCAACCGGGTCGCCGCGCAGGAGATCCGGATCAAGCTCTCCGAGCTCTGCTACAAGTCGATCGCCTGCGACACCACCGAGGACAAGAAGCACATCGACCTCTCGTCGGAACCGCTGATCCTCGTGTGCGCGGCGGGACTCGAGGGCCCCAACGCCGACGACGTCGGCAAGGAGGTCGCCATCTACCGGGCCCATCGGGCGGCCCCCGTCGTCATCGCGACGGATGGTCAACGGGCGTTCACCGCTGCGCTCCAGACCCTTCGCGTCCCGAAGACCCATCCGCGGTTGGCGTTCGTGCTCTCGGCGATGGTGGGTCACCTGTTCGGCTACGAGGCCGCGCTCGCGATCGACGGGCAAGCGCGCATCCTCCGCGAGGCGCGCGCCGCGATCGAGGCCTCCGTCGCGGCCGGCTACGACGGCCACCGCGTGCTGGAGCAGCTCGCGCCGGCGCTCGAGCCACTGACGTCGCGCTTTCTCGACGAGGTGCGCGCCGGCTCCTACAACGGCCACCTCGAGGCCAGCACCGCGGTTCGAGTGGCCGCGCTGCTCCGCTACGCCACGGGCATCGCGCCGCTCGAGGCGTACGCGGTCGACTCCGGCAAGGTGGGTACGCCGGGCGCACTGATCGAGGACCTCACCGAGGCGCTGACCCGGGCCATCGAGGAGCTCACCCGGCCCATCGACGCGATCAAGCACCAGGCCAAGACGGTGACCGTGGGGATCTCGCGTTCGGAGGACGCGCTGTTCGAGGCGCCCCTCGTGCGCCAGGTGCTGACGACGGGCGTCGCCCGAGACTGCCTCAGCTACCGGGTGCTGCGGACGCTCGCCGGTCTCGACCCCTCGGTCGCCGAGGTCACGGGCTTCACGCGGTACCGCATCGAAGGTGACGTCGGCGACAATCTGGCGACCGTCCACGTCGTCGACAAGGGTGGCATCGCGGCCGATCTCGTCTCGCGGACCGAGCGCGACCCGCGGTTGCGCGGTACCAAGCACACGGTGGCCAGCGACCACGAGGTGATGGTGGCCCGCGGCCGCAACGACGGGCGCACGGTGGTGATCGTGCCCGAGAGCAAGGACACACACGTCACCGGGCTCGCGCTCCTGCATGTCCGGTTCCACGACCGCCTCACGGCCGAGGCGGCGCGTTCGGTGCTGAAGGCGTACCGGGGCCGCTACGACGCGCTACGCGACACCGTCACCGAGACCGAGCCCTCGTTCGACGAGGACGAGCTCGCCGCGCTCCCGGTCGTCGACCTGCTGACCGCGCCGATGCACACCCTTGCGGACCACTGGCGCGCATGAGCGAGGCGGTCCAATCCGCGGGTGCGTCCCGGCGGTCGTGATCGGTATCGGCATCGACGCCGTGGAGGTCGACCGCTTCCGGCGGGTGCTGGCGCGCACGCCGGGCGTCGCCCGCCGGCTCTTCACCGAGTCGGAGCGGGCGTACGGCGATCGGAAGCGTGACCCGGCCGAGCGACTGGCCGCGCGGTTCGCGGCCAAGGAAGCGGTGATGAAGGCGCTCGGCGTGGGGCTGGGCGCATTCCCCTTCCACGACGTCGAGGTGGTGCGGGCCCCGTCCGGCCAGCCCGTGCTCGAGCTCCGCGGGCGCGCCGAGGCGCTCGCCCGGCAGCTGGGCGTCACGGGCTGGCGCCTCTCGCTGACGCACACCCACCGCGTCGCCGAAGCAATCGCCGTGGCTCTCTAATGGTGGCTCCCGGCTCCTGTCAGGCGGGAGCCCTTCCCACCGCTCCTCGCTTCGCTGCGGGCGGCGGGCCCCTTCCCACCTGCCACCCGCTCGCTCGCGTTGATGGAACCGGCCAGCGGCCGGTGCTGCTTTGATCCCTGTCCTGACGCCGGAGGAGATGAAGCGGGTCGACCAGGCCGCGCCCGAACCCGTCGACGTGCTGATCGGCCGGGCGGGGGCCGCGGTCGCCCGCGTCGCGCTCGACATGCTCGGCGGCGCGTACGGACGCCGGGTGGTCGTCGTCGCAGGGAAGGGGAACAACGGCGCCGACGGACGGGTCGCGGCCGAATGCCTGCAGCGCCGGGGTGTGCGGACGCGCGTCTTCGACGCGGCGGACGCGCCGAAGGTCGTTCCGCCGTGCGACCTCGTCGTCGACGCCGCGTACGGCACCGGCTCTCGCGGCGCGTACGACGCGCCCGACACCGACGGCGCTCCGGTGCTCGCCGTCGACATCCCATCGGGTGTCGACGGGCTCACGGGGGAGGCGCAGGATGGCGCCGTCCAGGCCGATGTCACGGTGACCTTCGCCGCGTTGAAGCCGGGCCTCGTGCTCTCGCCCGGCGCGGAGCGCTCCGGTCGCGTCGAGCTGGTCGACATCGGGCTCGACGTCTCGGGCGCGACGGCCCACCTGATCGAGGCCTCCGACGTGCGGGCCTGGCTACCCGAGCGCGCACCCGACGCCCACAAGTGGCGGAGCGCTGTGTGGGTGGTCGCGGGATCGCGCGGCATGACGGGTGCGGCCGACCTCTGCGCGCGCGCCGCCATGCGCGCCGGGGCGGGGATGGTCCGCTTGGGCGTGCCCGGGCTGGAGCGACCGGAGCCACCCCTCGAGGTCGTGGGGCGGGTGCTGCCGGCCGGCAACTGGGACGGCGAGGTGCTCGAGGAGCTCGACCGATTCCGCACGCTGCTGCTCGGTCCCGGCCTGGGTCGCACCGACGCGACCCGTGACGCGGTGCGTGCCCTCGTCGCGGCCGCGCCGGTGCCGCTGATCGTCGACGCCGACGGTCTCGTCGCGCTGGGCGACGCTGACGCGGCGGCCGGGGCCATCGCGCCCCGCCGTCACCCGACGGTGCTCACGCCGCACGAAGGCGAGTTCGGCGGGCTGGCCGGCAACCCGCCGGGCCCCGATCGCATCGGCTCGGTGCGGGCGTTGGCGCGCCGCACGGGCGCGACCGTGCTGCTCAAAGGGTCGACCACCGTCGTGGCCGCGTCCGACGGTCGCATGCTGCTGGAGAACGAGGGCGACGCCCGGCTCGCCACCGCCGGTACCGGCGACGTGCTCTCCGGAGTCGTGGCCGCCTTCCTGGCCCAGGGTCTCGACGGGCCCGAGGCCGCGGCCGCGGCCGCCTTCGTCCACGCCACCGCGGGCCACCTAGGCTGGCGCCGGGGCCTGGTGGCGGGCGACCTGATCGACCTCCTGCCGGCCGCGCTGAGCCGTCTCGACCCGTAGCACCGACCGCAGCGCACCGAGGACCAGCGTCACCGAGACCAGCGTCACCCGAAGATCAGCCCGAGGAGACCCATGCCGAGGAGCACACCCGTCCGCCAGCTGATGACCACCGACGTCGTGACCTTCCGGCCCGACGACACCGTGGAGTCGGCCGCTCGTGTGCTCACCGAGCGGCGCCTCGGCGGGGGTCCCGTCGTCGACGCCGAGGGCCACGTGCTCGGGCTCTTGGAGGACGACGATCTCATCGTGCAGGACGCCAAGCTCCACTTCCCGACGGTCATCACGGTGCTGGGCGCCTATATCGAGCTCCCGTCGTCGCAGCGCCACTTCGAGGAGGACCTACGCAAGGCGGTCGGCGTGACAGTGGTCGACGTGATGGACCCCACCGCGCCCACGTGCGGGGAGGACGACACGCTCGAACAGGTCGCCACGGTCATGCACGACCGCAACCTGTCCCGCCTTCCGGTCGTGCGCGCTGGCAAGCTGGTGGGCATCATCTCCCGAGGCGACGTCGTGCGGGCCCTCGTGCAGCCCTGATGGCGCTCCGTCCCGCGTGGGCCGAGGTCGATCGCGCCGCGATCCGCCACAACACGCGGCTCATCGTCGAGCGGGTCGCGCCGGCTCAGGTGTGCGCGGTCGTGAAGGCCCACGGCTACGGGCACGGTCCGGTGCAGGTTGCCGACGCGGCCCTGCGCGCGGGTGCCACGTGGTTGGGCGTCGCCCTGGTGGAGGAGGGTGCGCACCTGCGTTCGGCAGGTCAGTTCACCGAGCCGATCCTCCTGCTCTCCGAGCCCCCCTGCTCGCAGATGGACGCCGCGGTGGCCCACGGCCTCACGCCGACCCTCTACACCGCGGCTGCCGTCGATGCCGCGGCGAAGGCGGTGGCGGCGTCCACGCGACGCGAGCCCCTGCCGGTACACGTCAAGGTCGACAGCGGCATGCACCGCGTGGGGGCACGTCCTGACGCGGCGGTGCGGCTCGCGCTGGCCGTCCACGACTCGCCCGAGCTGCGGCTCGAAGGGCTCTGGACCCACCTGGCGGTGGCCGACGAGCCCGACCACCCGTTCACCACCACGCAGATCCAGCGGTTCGGCGCGGTGGTCGACGAGTTGGCTGCGCACGGCGTCCGCCCGCAGCTGTTGCATGCGGCCAACTCCGCGGCCGCGCTCACCCGACCGGACGCGCGCTACGACATGGTGCGCTGCGGCATCGCGCTCTACGGCCTCACCCCGAGCCCACAGCTCGGCGCCGTCGCCGACCTCCACCCGGCGCTGGCGCTCAAGGCGCGGGTGGCGCTCGTGAAGCGCGTCGACGCGGGGGAGGCTGTCTCGTACGGCTTGCGCTACCGGCTCGACAAGGTCTCCCACGTCGTCACCGTGCCAATCGGCTACGCCGACGGCGTGCCCCGGCGGTTGGGGGCGGTGGGCGGAGAGGTGCTCATCGGCGGTCGCCGCCGACCCATCGCGGGCACGGTCACGATGGACCAGATCACCGTCGACTGTGGCGACGACGACACCGTCGTCGCCGGCGACGAGGTCGTGCTCATCGGGCGACAGGGTGACGAGGAGATCACCGCGTGGGACTGGGCCACGCGCCTCGACACCATCGCCTACGAGATCGTGAGCGGCATCAGCCGCCGAGTCCCGCTCGACTACCCGTGAGGCACGCGACGAGTTGCACCGCCTGATCGCAGACTTCGCGTCCAACCCGTGATCACCGACGTCGCGGGCGTGCGAGTCGGGCACTGGACCGACGTGCGTGCTGCGACCGGCTGCACCGTGGTGCTCTTCCCCGCGGGCACCGTCGCGTCAGGCGAGGTGCGGGGCGGGGCGCCGGCCACGCGCGAGTGGGCGCTCCTCGAGCCGCATCGCACCGTCACCCGGCTCGACGCGCTCGTGCTGACGGGTGGGTCGGCGTTCGGCCTGGCTGCCTGTGACGGTGTGATGCGGTTCTGCGAGGAGCGGGGGATGGGCTTCGCGACCTCGGCCGGCGTCGTCCCCATCGTCGTGGGCGCGGGGCTCTTCGACCTGACGCGCGGCGACCCGACGGTGCGACCGGGCCCGGACGAGGGCCGCGCTGCGTGCGAGGCCGCGACCGACGGCCCCGTGCCCCTGGGCTTGGTCGGCGCCGCGACCGGCGCGACGGTCGGTGGGTGGCGCGGCCGTGACCACGTGCGCCCGGGCTGGATCGGCTCGGCGACGCGCCGCGCGGGCGACCTCGTCGTGGCCGCGCTCGTGGCCGTGAACGCCTTCGGCGAGGTCGACGGCCCTGACGACGCTCTCATCGCGTCCGCCGACGACCCCACCGTCGACTGCGCTGCTGCCGGCGGTGCGTTCGTGCACACCACGCTCGGCGTGGTCGCCACCAACGCGACCCTCGACAAGGTGGGCTGTCTGCACGCCGCGCAGGCGGGCCACGACGGCCTCGCCCGGGCCCTGATGCCGGCGCACGCGACGGTCGACGGTGACGCGATCGTCGCGGCCGCGGTCGGGGGCGTCGCCGCACCCGTCGACCAGGTCCGGTTGCTGGCGACACGGGCCGTCGAGGCGGCGGTCCGGTCGGGAAGCGTCCCTCCGGGTGGGCAGTAGCATCGTCGGAGTGCGCACGCTCGATGATCTGGCCACGGAAGCGAGCGCGTGCACGCGCTGCGCACTTGCCCACGGGCGCACGAACGTGGTGTTCGGGATGGGCGATCCCCATGCCGACCTGATGTTCGTGGGCGAGGGACCGGGCGCGGAGGAGGACCAGCGCGGCCTGCCGTTCGTCGGCCGCTCGGGGAAGCTGCTCGACCAGCTCATGATGGAGGAGATCGGAATCACGCGCGACCGTTGCTACATCGCGAACACGGTGAAGTGCCGGCCGCCCGGGAACCGCGACCCATTTCCCGACGAGGTCGCGACCTGCCGGCCCTACCTCGAGCAGCAACTCGATCTCATCGCGCCTCGCGTCGTCGTTACGCTCGGCAACTTCGCCACCAAGTTGCTCCTCGACACGAACGAGGGCATCACTCGCGTGCGGGGTCGGACCTATCCGTATCGCGACGGAGTGTTGGTCCCCACCTTCCACCCCGCTGCCGTCCTCCGCGGCGGCGGCCAGCAGCTGGCGATGATGCGCGCCGATCTCGTGCGCGCCAAGCGCGCGCTCCCCTCGACGACCGAGGCCGCGAGATGATCCGACTGCGGACGAAGTCGGTCGACGACACCGGCGCCCTCGCGTTCGAGCTCGCCGCCCTGTCGCGCCCCGGCGACGTCATCCTGCTGGCCGGCGACCTCGGTGCCGGAAAGACCGTCTTCGCCCAGGGGTACGGGCGCGCGCTCGGCGTCGTCGAGCCCATCACCAGCCCGACGTTCACGCTCGTCCGCACCTACCAGGAGGGTCGCTTCCCGCTAATCCACGTCGACGTCTACCGTCTCGACCACCTCCAGGAGCTGATGGACCTCGGGATCATGGAGCTGCTCGACGCCGGTGGGGTCACGTTGATCGAATGGGGCGACGTGGTGGCGGTGTCGCTCCCGCCCGACTTCCTCGAGGTTCGCCTCGAGCTCGGCGACGACGACGACGAGCGCGTGGTCGGGATCCGCGCCGTCGGCGCCGCGTGGTCCGCTCGCATCGCGGCCATCCGACTCGCGTGTGGACGCTGGGTCGCGGAGAGCTGAGCGACCGCTTTGCTGATCCTCGGCATCGAGACCGCCACCTTGCAGGTGGGTTGCGCCATCGGCGGTCATGAAGGCGTGCTCGCGTCGTTCTGCGCCGCGCGCGGTCGCCGCCACGCGGAGACGCTCACACCCGCGATCGACTTCGTCTGCCGTCAGGCGAGGGTGAGCTTCGATGAGATCGGGGCCGTCGCCGTCGACATCGGGCCCGGGCTGTTCACCGGGCTGCGCGTCGGCGTCGTCACCGCCAAGGCGCTGGCTCAGGCGCTGCGGGTGCCCATGATCGGTGTGGCCAGCCTCGACCTGCTCGCGTTCCCTCTGCGGCACTCGAGCAAGCTGATCGTGCCGGTGATCGACGCGCGCCGGGGGGAGCTGTTCTACGCCTTCTACCGGCAGGTCCCCGGTGGCGCGCAGCGCCTCTCGCCGTACCAGCTGGGCACGCCCGCCGACCTCGCGTCGGAGCTCCAGGCGACCGGCGCGGACTGCCTCCTGGTCGGTGACGGTGCCCTGCGGTACCCCGAGGTCTTCGACGACGTGGCGCGCACGGAGTTCGGGTCGGTCAGCAACGCCTACCCGTCGCCCTCGTCCCTTGTCGAGCTCGCTCACCCGCGGGCCCTGCGCGAGGAGTTCCTGCCGACGTGGGAGCTCGAGCCGCTCTATCTCCGCAAGGCCGACGCGGAGATCAACTGGGAAAGGCGGGCGGGTTAGGTGGCGCAGGCGCGCGACGATCGCCGCTCGCTGGAGCTGGCCGTGCAGCTGGTCCCGATGCGACGCCGTCACCTGCGCTCGGTGCTGCGAATCGAGGCGCAGGTGTACCCGCGCCCGTGGTCGCTCAGCTTGTTCATGAGCGAGCTGGCGCTCCGCAGCACCCGGGCGTACTACGTCGCGCGCGTCGAGGGGATGGTCGTCGGCTATGCCGGTCTGATGATCACCGCCGACGACGGCCACGTCACGACGATCGCGGTGGATCCCGCCTGGCACCGCCACAAGATCGCGACGCGCCTCATGCTCGTGCTGGCGGGCGAGGCGATTCGTCGCGGCGCCACCGGTCTCACGCTCGAGGTACGCGTCGGCAACCACGGCGCCCAGGCCCTCTACCGGCAGTTCGGGTTCCATCCGGCCGGCATCCGCAGGAACTACTACGTCGAGACCAACGAGGACGCGCTCGTGATGTGGGCGGACGACGTCGACGGGCCCGAGTACGCGCAACGGCTCGCGCGCATCGAGGCGGGCGTTCCGGGGACGACCATCGTGGAGGAGCTTCGGACGTGGTGACGGCGCCGCGCGCCGAGCCGTTCATCATCCTCGGGATCGAGACATCGTGCGACGAGACCGCGGCGGCGGTGGTGGCCAACGGCTCCGACGTGCTCTCCTCGGTCGTGTCGAGCCAGATCGACCTGCACGCGCGCTTCGGCGGCGTGGTCCCCGAGCTCGCGAGTCGGGCTCATGTGCAGCTGCTCACCCCGGTCGTGGCCGAGGTGCTCGTGGAGTCGGGAGTCGACGGGAGCGCGCTCGACGCGGTTGCCGCGACCATCGGGCCCGGGTTGGTCGGCTCGCTGCTCGTCGGCATCAGCGCGGCCAAGGCGCTCGCGCTCGTGTGGGGCGTCCCCTTCGTCGGCGTCAACCACCTCGAGGCGCACCTCTACGCGGCGTTCCTGGAGGAGCCCGACCTCGAGCCGCCGCTGGTGGTCCTGCTCGCCTCGGGTGGTCACACGCTGCTGGTGGCGATGGACGGCCACGGTCGCTACCGCCAGCTGGGCACGACGGTCGACGACGCGGCGGGGGAGGCGTTCGACAAGGTGGCCCGCTTCCTCGGGCTCGGCTACCCGGGCGGTCCCGCCATCGACCGGGTGGCGATCACGGGTGACCCCGAGGCCGTCGCGTTCCCGCGAGCCATGCTCGACGAGGGCTACGACTTCTCCTTCAGCGGGCTGAAGACGGCGGTCGTGACCTACGTGCGGAAGCACCCCGACGTCGCCACCGCGGACGTGGCGGCGTCGTTCCAGCGGGCGGTCGTCGACGTGCTGGTGGCGAAGGCCCGCCGGGCGGCGCGCGACGTGGGGGCCACGGGCCTCTGCCTCGCCGGCGGGGTCGCCGCCAACTCCCTGCTCCGCGAGCGCGTCCTCGACGCCTGTGTGGAGGACGGGCTGCGTGCGTTCCTGCCGAGCCGCCAGTTCTGCACGGACAACGCGGCGATGGTGGCGGCCGCCGCCTGGTGGCGGCTCCGCACCCACGGGCCGACCGGGCTCGACGAGGGCGCCCACCCCAACCTGCGCCTGGTCTGACGGGGCGCCGGGAGGCCAGGTTGATGAGCACGCCGGGGCGGAGCTATCGTTAGCACTCGTCGAGTGTGAGTGCTAACTCAGGGCACGAGCGCCGACCGTCCCGCATCCCGCCCCACGGAGGCGCCCCAGAATGAACCTCAAGCCGCTCGAAGACCGCATCGTCGTCCGGCCCGGCGAGGCCGAAGAGACCACGGTCAGCGGGATCGTCATCCCCGACACGGCCAAGGAGAAGCCCCAGACCGGTGAGGTGCTGGCGGTCGGGCCGGGCCGCCGGAGCGACCAGACCGGCGCCATCATCCCCCTCGACGTGAAGGTCGGCGACACCGTCGTCTACAGCAAGTACGGGGGCACCGAGATCGTCGTCGACGGCGAGGACCTGCTGATCCTCTCCGGCCGCGACGTGCTCGCCATCCAAGAGACCAAGAAGAAGAAGTAGGAACCCCATGCCCAAGATGCTGAAGTTCGACGCCAACGCCCGTCGCGGCCTGGAAGCGGGGGTCAACAAGCTCGCCGACGCGGTCAAGGTCACCCTCGGCCCGCGCGGTCGCAACGTGGTGCTCGAGAAGAAGTTCGGCGCGCCGACGATCACCAACGACGGTGTCACGATCGCGCGCGAGGTGGAGCTCGACGATCCGTTCGAGAACATGGGCGCCCAGCTCGTGAAGGAGGTCGCCACCAAGACCAACGACGTGGCGGGCGACGGCACCACCACCGCCACCGTGCTCGCGCAGGCGCTCGTCCACGAGGGCCTCCGCAACGTGGCCGCAGGTGCGAACCCGATGGACCTCAAGCGCGGCATCGAGCAGGCCGTGAACGCGGTCGTCGCGTCGATCAAGAAGCAGGCGAAGGACGTCGACGACAAATCGGAGATCGCCCAGGTCGCCACCATCTCGGCGGGCGACCCCGCCATCGGCGCCGTCATCGCAGATGCGATCGACAAGGTCGGCAAGGACGGCGTCGTCACCGTCGAGGAGTCGAACACGTTCGGCATGGACCTCGACTTCGTCGAGGGCATGCAGTTCGACAAGGGCTTCCTGTCGCCCTACTTCGTCACCGACCCCGAACGCCAGGAGGCCGTGCTCGACGACCCCTACATCCTGCTCGCCAACCAGAAGATCAGCTCGGTCCACGACCTGCTGCCGATCATGGAGAAGGTCGTGCAGGCCGGAAAGCCCCTGCTGATCATCGCCGAGGACATCGAGGGCGAGGCGTTGGCCACCCTCGTCGTGAACAAGATCCGCGGCACCTTCCAGGCTGCGGCCGTGAAGGCCCCCGGCTTCGGCGAGCGCCGCAAGGCGATGATGGAGGACATGAGCGTCCTCACGGGCGGTCAGGTGATCTCCGAGGAGGTCGGGCTCAAGCTTGAGAACGCCACCCTCGACCTGCTGGGCCGCGCCCGCAAGGTGCAGATCACCAAGGACGACACCACCATCGTGGAAGGTGCGGGCAGCGAAGACGCGGTAAAGGGTCGCATCAGCCAGATCAAGCGTGAGATCGACGACACCGACTCCGACTGGGACCGCGAGAAGCTGCAGGAGCGGCTGGCGAAGCTGTCCGGTGGCGTGGCTCTCATCAAGGTCGGCGCGGCCACCGAGATCGAGCTCAAGGAGAAGAAGCACCGCATCGAGGACGCCCTCTCGGCCACGCGCGCCGCGATCGAAGAGGGCATCGTCGCCGGCGGCGGCACGTCGTTGCTGCGGGCCCGCCCCGCCATCGACAAGCTCAAGCTCACGGGCGACGAGGCCACCGGCGCGGCGATCGTGCGCAAGGCGCTCGAGGAGCCGCTCAAGTGGATCGCCTTCAATGCCGGGCTCGAGGGATCGGTGATGGTGCAGCAGGTGGAGCGCGAGACCGGCAACATCGGCCTCAACGCCGAGACCGGCGCCTTCGAGGACCTGCTGAAGGTGGGCGTCATCGACCCCGCCAAGGTCACCCGCTCGGCTCTGCAGAACGCGGCGTCGATCGCCGGGCTCCTGCTCACCACCGAGGCGCTCGTCGCCGACAAGCCCGAGAAGGTCGATGCCGCCGCCGGCGGTGGCATGCCTCCGGGCGGCATGGGCGGCATGGGTGGTATGGGCGGCATGGGTGGCATGGGGATGATGTGAGCCCGCGGGCTGGGCTCGCATGACCGACCGACCCCCGCCCGACCCGGCCAAGCTGCTCGGGTACTGGATGGAGTGGGAGCGGGGGCAGACGCCTCCGGGTCGGGTGATCACCAATATGAAGCAAGCCGGGCTGCGTGAGCTGCTCGAGAGCATCCTCGCGACACGGGACGCGATCGCCGAGCTGGGTGACGACGAGCCCGCGTAGCGAGCTCGCGACCGGGTCCCCGTGAGCCCGGCGCGCGGCGGGCCGCAGAAGATCCCCCGGCCTCCCGGCGCTCGCGCCGGTGACGACGCGCCGTGGGCGAACGTGCCGGTCGAGGGGCGCCGCGCGATCGGGTTGGCCCGGGTGCGGCCCGTGCTCGAGGCGCTGGGACCGCCACGCCGTCCCGAGTCGCTGATGCCGCGCGCCACTCCCGCCGGGGTGCTCGTCACCCTCTTCGAGGAGGACGGCGAGACGAGGGTCGTGCTCACCCGGCGCACGACCACGCTGCCGTCGCACCGAGGCGAGGTCTCCTTCCCGGGCGGCAAGGTGCTCGTCGGCGAGGACCCTCGCACCGCCGCGCTGCGGGAGGCGGAGGAGGAGATCGGCCTGTCGCCCGCCGTGGTGGAGGTCGTGGCCGAGCTCGACCATCTCGCCACCGTGGCCAGCCGATTCGTGCTCGCGCCGTTCGCCGGCCTGCTCACGGCCCGACCGGCGCTCACCCCGAACCCGAGCGAGGTCGACCGCGCGTTCGACGTCTCGCTCGCGGAGCTGCTGCAGGACGACGTCTTCCACGAGGAGCGCTGGGACATCTTCGACGAGGAGCGACCGGTGTTCTTCTTCGACCTCGTCGGCGACACCGTGTGGGGCGCCACCGCTCGCATCCTCTACCAGCTGCTCGCGCTGCTCACGGTCGGCGACGTCCCCAAGGACGCGCTGTGATCTGCCGACAGGGCCCCGGCCTCACCGTCCCGACGGCCCACATCGGGCGACGGTAGCCTGACCTCCGATGCCGACCCTGATGTTCGAGGGCGAGACCCACGACGAGATCGTCCGCAAGGTGCGTCGGTGGTTGGCGTCGATCGACGGCGGGGAGCACCTGTCGCCCGTCGAGGTGGTCGAGCGGGCATCCGAGCTCACCAAGGACGCCCTCGGCGTGATCGCCGCTGCCGCGCCCGCTCCGGTGGCCCAGAGCGAGCTGGTGAAGGCGCTCACCCGCCGGGGCTACGAGGCCACTGACCAGACGAAGCGGGCGGTGACCACCGGTCTCACCGCACTGAACGAGTTGTCCGGGGGCGAGATGGTGAAGCGCATCGAGGGCGCCCGCCGGTCGGCGGTGTACGAGATGAACGTGGCCGTCGCCAAACAGGTGCTCAAAGCCCTGCGGGGCTAGGCGGCCCGTGACCCGGAAGCAGGGCGCGCAGAGGCGCGGTCTTCGGCCGTGGGTTCGATATCCTGGGCGGTTTCCACCGGGTGAGCGAGACGGGAGGCTGTGTGGCTGACGTCGAGATCGGCATCGGCAAGTCGGGCCGACGGGCATACGGGTTCGATGACATCGCCATCGTGCCCAGCCGGCGCACGCGCGACCCCGAGGACGTCGACATCTCGTGGGAGATCGACGCGTTCCGGTTCGACCTGCCGCTCATGGCCGCGGCGATGGACGGCGTCACCAGCCCCGCGACCGCGATCGAGGTGGGTCGCCTGGGCGGCCTGGCCGCGCTCAACCTCGAGGGCCTGTGGACCCGCTACGAGGACCCCGACCCGTTGTTCGAGGAGATCGCCACGCTCGACAACGACAAGGCGACGGCCCGCATGCAGCAGATCTACGCGGAGCCGATCGACCCGGAGCTCATCACGGAGCGCATCCGCGAGATCAAGGAGGCCGGCGTCGTCTCGTGCGCGTCGCTGACGCCGCAGCGCACCGAGCTCTACGCCAAGGCCGTCCTCGAGGCCGAGCTCGACCTCCTCGTCATCCAGGGCACCGTGGTGTCGGCCGAGCACGTCTCGAAGACGGTCGAGCCGCTCAACCTCAAGCGCTTCATCCGCGAGTTCGAGATACCCGTCATCGTCGGCGGATGCGCGTCGTACCAGGCGGCGCTCCACCTGATGCGAACCGGCGCGGTCGGCATCCTCGTCGGCGTGGGCCCCGGCAACGCGTGCACCACCCGCGGCGTCCTCGGAGTCGGCGTGCCGCAGGCAACTGCCATCGCCGACGCAGCCGGCGCGCGTATGCGTCATCTCGACGAGACGGGCGTGTACGTCCACGTCATCGCGGACGGCGGTATGAGCAAGGGCGGCGACATCGCCAAGGCCATCGCGTGCGGCGCCGACGCAGTGATGATCGGTTCGCCCCTCGCCTCCGCCCAGGAGGCGCCGGGAAAGGGCTACCACTGGGGCATGGCCACGTTCCATCCCACCCTGCCCCGCGGGGCCCGGGTGCAGACGCGCATCCGCGGCTCGCTCCAGGAGATCCTCGTGGGCCCCGCGCACGAGAACGACGGTCGCCTCAACCTCATGGGCGCGCTCCGCACGTCGATGTCCACGTGCGGGTACGACTCGGTCAAGGAATTCCAGAAGGCCGAGGTCATGGTCGCCCCGGCGCTGCAGACCGAGGGCAAGGGACTGCAGCGGTCACAGGGCGTCGGCATGGGGCGCTAACGGGTTCCCATGGCGCCGACAAGTCCTGTCCCTCAGGGACACTCCCGGAGCTGTGGGCGCCCCGGGACTGCGCGCGGGTCCTGTCCCTCAGGGTCCCCCCCGAATGGGCCCCTCCCCGCAAGCGGGGCCCCTCCCATCCGGGTCCCTCCCTACGGGCCACCCGCGCGCATTCCCTCGTCTTCCGAGAGGCTCCCGTCCGGGCCTCTCGCTGCGGGCCACCCATCGGCGTCGTCGCCCGTTAGCTTGGGTTCTTGAGCGAGTTCGACACTGTCTTCGTTGTTGATTTTGGGGCGCAGTATGCGCAGTTGATCGCGCGGCGGGTGCGTGAGGCGCATGTGTACAGCGAGATCGTGGCGCGTGATGTGCCTGTCGCGGAGCTGCTGGCGCGGCGGCCTCGGGGGATCATCTTCAGTGGCGGGCCAAAGTCGGTGCACGTCGAGGGTGCGCCCACCATCGACGCCGCGGTGTACGACGCCGGCGTGCCGATCCTGGGCATCTGTTACGGCGCCCAGCTCCTCGCCCAACAGCTCGGGGGCGACGTGGCCCGCACGGGGTCGGGCGAGTACGGCCGCACCGGCCTCGAGGTCCTCACGTCGTCATCCGCCCTCTTCGGCGACCTGCCCACCCTGCAGGACGTCTGGATGAGTCACGGCGACTCGATCGTGGCCGCGCCGCCGGGATTCCGGGTCACCGCGCGCACTGCGCAAGTGCCGGTCGCGGCGCTCGAGGACCCCGAGCGACGCGTCTACGGCGTGCAGTTCCACCCGGAGGTCGCGCACACCGCGCGGGGCCAGGAGGTGCTCAAGCACTTCCTCTACGACGTGTGCGAGTGCCGGCCCTCGTGGACGATGACCTCGATCATCGAGCAGTCCGTCGAGGCGGTGCGCGCCCAGGTGGGCAGTGAGAAGGTCATCTGCGGGCTGTCGGGTGGTGTCGACTCCGCGGTGGCGGCCGCGCTCGTGCACAAAGCGGTCGGCGACCAGCTCACGTGCGTCTTCGTCGACACCGGTCTCATGCGCATGGGTGAGGCCGAGCAGGTGGAAGAGACGTTCCGGCGCCAGTTCAACGTCGATCTCGTGCACGTGAAAGCGGCCGACCGCTTCATCGAGGCGCTCGACGACGTCATCGACCCCGAGCGGAAGCGCAAGGCTATCGGCGAGACGTTCATCCGGGTGTTCGAGGAGGTGGCGCGCGATTTCGAAGATGCGCGCTTCCTGGTGCAGGGCACCCTCTACCCCGACATCATCGAGTCGGGCACGAGCGACGCGGCGAAGATCAAGTCGCACCACAACGTCGGCGGCCTCCCCGACGACATGCAGTTCGACCTCGTCGAGCCGCTCCGCAACCTGTTCAAGGACGAGGTCCGGCTCATGGGCGAGGAGCTGGGGCTGCCCGAGGAGATCGTGTGGCGCCAGCCCTTTCCCGGGCCCGGCCTGGCAGTGCGCATCGTGGGCACGGTCACGCCCGAGCGGCTCGAGGTGTTGCGCCGCGCGGACGCCATCGTCACCGAGGAGATCAAGCGAGCCGGGCTGTACCGCGAGCTCTGGCAGAGCTTCGCGGTGCTGCCGGCGGTGCGCACTGTCGGCGTCATGGGCGACGAGCGCACATACGCCTACCCGATCGTCATCCGCGCCGTCACCAGCGACGACGCCATGACCGCGGACTGGGCCCGCCTCCCCTACGACGTGCTCGAGCGCATGTCGACCCGGCTCATCAACGAGGTACCGGGTGTGAACCGGGTGGCCTTCGACGTCACGTCGAAGCCGCCGGGCACCATCGAGTGGGAGTAGCCCCCGCCGACCTTCCCGCGCAAAGTGACGCCGGAGCGTTGCCCGGCGGGGGAAGATCGGAGGCGATGCCGGACCGCGACCTCCTCGAGCACCTGAACCCCGTGCAGCGGGAGGCGGTGACCCACCCCGGCGGGCCCCTGCTGCTCGTGGCCGGCGCGGGCTCCGGGAAGACGCGTGTGCTCACGCATCGGGTGGCGTACCTGATCAAGGAGCTGGGCGTCTCGCCGTTCGAGATCCTGGCCATCACGTTCACCAACAAGGCCGCAGACGAGATGAAGAGCCGGGTGTCGGCGCTCGTCGGCCCGGTCGCCCGCAAGATGTGGGTCTCGACGTTCCATGCCGCCTGCGTCCGCATCCTCCGCCGCGACGGTGATCGCCTCGGCTATCGCTCGTCGTTCACGATCTACGACCAAGCCGATTCGCAGCGTCTGACCGCGTACGTGTTGCGCGACCTCAACATCGACGCCAAGCGCTTTCCGCCGCGGACGGTGCACGGCCTGATCAGCGCGGCCAAGAACGAGCTGATCGACTTCGAGACGTACGCCGCGACCGCACGCACGATCTACGAGCGGCGCATCGCCGAGGTCTACCGCGAGTACCAGCAGCGCCTCCATGCGGCCAGCGCCATGGACTTCGACGACCTGCTCACCGTCACCGTCGACCTCTTCCGCACCAGCCGCGATGTGCTCGCCCACTCGTCGACGAGTTCCAGGACACCAACAAGGCGCAGAACGAGCTGGTCGTGATGCTGGCCGAGAAGCATCGCAACATCTGCGTGGTGGGCGACAGCGACCAGAGCGTGTACCGGTTCCGCGGGGCCGACATCCGCAACATCCTCGAGTTCGAGGAGGCGTTCCCCGACGCGACCTTGATCGTGCTCGAGCAGAACTATCGCTCGACCCAGACGATCCTCGACGCGGCCAACGCGGTGATCGCCAACAACCAGATGCGCAAGCCCAAGGCGCTCTGGACCGAGCAGGTCGGCGGCGAGCTCATCCAGCGCTACTACGCGGAGGACGAGCACGACGAGGCGCTCTGGGTCGGGCACGAGATCTCACGTCTCCACGACCAGACCGGCTACCGGTGGGGCGACGTTGCCATCTTCTACCGCACCAACGCCATGAGCCGCGTGTTGGAGGAGACGCTCGTTCGCCTCGGCCTTCCCTACAAGGTGGTCGGGGGCACGCGCTTCTACGACCGACGCGAGGTGAAGGACGTCATCGCCTATCTGCGCGCGGTCGTGAACCCCACCGACGAGGTGTCGCTCAAGCGCGTGGTCAACGTTCCCAAGCGGGGAGTCGGCGACACGAGCATCAACCGGCTCGACGCGTGGGCCAACGCCCACGGGGCCACGTTTCACGACGCGGTGCGAGCCGGTGAGCAGGCCGGGCTCAGCGGCAAGGCGTTGTCCGGCGTGCATCAGTTGACGGTGCTCCTCGACGAGCTGCGCGAGCTCAACGCCGAGAGCGGGCCGGCCACCGTGCTCGAACGGGTGCTCGCGCGCACGGGCTATGCAGCCGCGCTAGAAGCCGACCGCAGCATCGAGGCGCAGGGGCGGCTGGAGAACCTCGCCGAGCTGGTCGGCTACGCGCGCGAGTACGAGAGCACCGACGAGTTCCTCGAGGCCGTCAGCCTCGTCGCGGACGCGGACGAGGTCGACGACGATGAGACGAAGATCGTGCTCATGACGCTGCACACGGCGAAGGGCCTCGAGTACCCCGCCGTGTTCATGGTGGGCCTCGAGGACGGCATCTTCCCCCACCTGCGCTCCCTGGGCGAGCCGGACGAGCTGGAGGAGGAGCGTCGCCTCTGCTACGTCGGCATCACGCGCGCCCGCGAGCGGCTCTACCTCTCGCACGCGTGGGCCCGCATGCTGTTCGGGTCGACGCAGTACAACCCACCCAGCCGCTTCCTGAAGGAGATCCCCGAGCAGCTCACGGCAATGGTCGAGGGTGGACGTCAGGAGCGCGCGGGCAGCATCCGGGCCGGACGCGACCAGATCGTCGATGCGGCGATGCGTGAGGGGCCGGCGCGACCCGCGCGCGGGACGGGGGCCGACCGGCTGGGCCTGGCCGTAGGCGACGACGTCGTCCACGGCAAGTGGGGTGAGGGCGTGATCCTCGAGATCATGGGTAGCGGCGACAACGCCGAGGCCAAGATCCGCTTCCCCAGCGTGGGCGAGAAGCACGTGCTGCTCGGGTGGGCGCCGTTGAAGAAGGTCCCGCGGTGAGGGTCGATGTCACCGACGTCGACGTCGCGCTGCGACTATTGGCGGCCGCCGGCCTCGGCGGCGCGATTGGCTTCGAGCGCGAGCTGTCCGACCAGCCCGCAGGCCTGCGAACGCACGTCACGGTCGCGCTCGGGGCCGCGCTGTTCGGCGTGATGAGCGTGCACGGCTTCGACGCCTACGTTCAGTTGCGGGCCAGCAGCAACTACCAGATCGACGTGACCCGGGTCGCCTCGCAGGTGGTGGTGGGTGTCGGTTTCCTCGGGGCGGGGGCCATCCTCAAGGAGGGGCTGTCCATCCGGGGCCTCACCACCGCGGCCAGCCTCTGGGCGACCGCGGCCATCGGCCTGGCCGTCGGCCTGGGCAGCTTTCTCGCTGCGACGATGACGACCGCTTTCCTGGTGGTCACCTTCGTCGGTTTGCGGGCGCCCCGCCGATGGTTGCACGAGCACCTTCGCCGCGACCGCGAGCTTCTCGTCATCCGGATGGCGGCAGGGTCGGACGCTTCCCAAGTGATCACGGAGCTGACGTCGATCGACGGTCTCGACGTGCGGTCGCTCAGCACCCGACGTCGCGACGACGCGGTGGTCGTGCAGGCCGACGTCGTGAGCTCCAGAGGGGAGCACCTCAGCGACCTCCTGGCGCCGATCGCCGAACGCGCCGACGTCGCCGAGCTCGACATCGGTTAGCCCGGCGATACCCTGCGAGAACCACGTCAACCCGAGAAGATGCGCTCGAAGGTCGAGAGGTCGGCGGCGTAGGGCTCGTGAGGCCGGGGCCAGTGCACGACGAAGTCGGTGGCCCCGGCCTCGGCGTAGCACTCGGCGGTGTGGCGGAACGCCTCGATCGAGCCGAGCCCGCTGTCGAGGCGCGCGCCGGAGAGCACGAGGCGGCGCAGCGAGGTGGGATCACGACCGACCTCGACGCACGCCTGGTCGAGCCGCGCCATCTGCTCGGCGACGAGCTCGGCGCCCGCTTCGGCGCTCAGCTTTGGCGCACGGATGCGATCGCCGTTCGTGACCCAGGTGTCGCCGTAGGTCGCCGCGAGCCGCATTCCCGAGCGCCCGGAAGCGGCCACTGCGAACGGGATGCGCGGGCGCTGCACGCACCCGGGGTAGGTGCGGGCTTCGTCCGCTGAGTAGAAGCGCCCCGCGAACGAGGTTGCCGGCTCCCGAAGCAGTCGGTCGGTGAGCTCGACGAACTCCGCGAACCGCTGCGCCCGCTCACGCGGCGACCACGAGTCCTGCCCGAGCATCGTCGCATCCCAACCGTCGCCGCCGGCACCGATGCCGAGCGTGAGCCGGCCGCCCGAGATGTCGTCGAGCGTCACGAGCTCGGTCGCGAAGGGCACGGGATGGCGGAAGTTCGGCGACGCGACCAGCGGGCCGAGACGGATTCGCTCGGTCGCGCTCGCCGCGGCGGTGAGCGTCGGCACCGCGCCGAACCATGTCGAGTCGCGCAGCGAGCGCCAGGCCAGGTGGTCGTACGTCCACGCGTGGTCGAACCCTAGCTCCTCGGCGCGTCGCCACGAGCGTTGCGCCTCCGCCCAGGGGAGCTCGGGCAGGATCACGACTCCGAGCCGCATTCCCGCGCCCACGGCGGCGGGCTCGGCGGCGCTCATCGCGGAGGCGCGGTCGTGGTGACCTCGGTGCGGAGGTCGATGATGAGCCGCCCCGCCTTGTTCACGGTGGCGGAGTACTGCTTCAGGCCGGTGCCGTCGATGGGGTAGACCGCGCCCGTGCAGGGGGCCCTGAAGTCGCGTGTGGCCGCACGCCAGCGCACCTGACACCGCCGGCCCTTGCCGGGCGGGTTCGCTTCGAAGGCCCGCCATTCGTCGCGACCGACGTGGCTCACGAGGATGTCGCGCTGGAACCCGACGAGAGCGGGGAGCAGCACGGGCTGCTCGTCGGCCCGATGTGCGAACGCCGCTGCGTTCCCGGCGTCGTAGACGGGGTCGCCCAGACGGCTCTTGACGTCGCCCGAGCTCAACAGCAGCAACACCAGTCCGGCGAGGAGCACCGCGACCAGCACGCCACCGACGCTCGTCACGAGCAAGGTGGTGCTGCGCTTCACCCCAGCCATCGGGCGGTCACCTCGTCGAAGCGGCGGCGCCTGTCACCCGGACGGGCCGCGTCGAGCGCCGCGACGAGCGCGCGGCACATTGACGCGGAGTCCTCGCGCACGACCTCGTCGACGATGCCGAGGTCGAGGAGATCGGTGCTCGTGAGCCGCAACCGCGCCGCCAGCTCGGGCGCCTTCGCCGCGTCGCGCTCGAGGATGGCGGCCGCGCCCTCGGGCGCGATGACCGAGAAGATGGCGTGTTCCTGGATGAGGAGACGATCGGCGTACGCGAGCGCGAGCGCGCCGCCGCTGCCGCCCTCCCCGACGCAGATCGACACACTCGCCGTCGCCAGCCCGTCCATGGCCGCGAACGTGAGGGCGATCTCGCGCGCGATGCCGTCGGCCTCCGCGTCGGGCCCGGGATCGGCGCCCGCGGTGTCGACGAACGTGAGCAACGGCAGCCCGAGGCGACCGGCGAGGGCGATGGCGCGGCGGGCCAGGCGGTAGCCCGCGGGCTGGTGCCTTCCGTCCCGGGCTCTGTTGGTGGCCTCCGGGGCCGGCCGGGCCCGGCGGTCGTCGGCGATCACGACGACGCGTCGACCGGCGATCGCCGCCAAGCCGGCCCGCACTGTGGGGTCGGTGCCGCGCAGGTCGACCCAGGGTGCACAGAGCAGGTCGGCCCACTGTCTACCGGTGAAGCGATGTCGGGCCCGCGCCCGCTGCACCTCGCCCCACGGCTCCTCGGCGGGCTCCACGTCGGCGACGACGGCTGCGGACGCCGCGGCGGCGGCACCCTCGATGCCCAGGACGACGTCGATCCAGGCCGCCTCTTCGTCCTCGGTCACGAGCGCGTCGATCAGCGCATGGGCGTACGCGGACTCCGCGGTGTGCGAGCCCTCGGGCAATCGCTCACCCGTCGTGAGCTCGACGACCCGAGGCCCGGTGAACCCGATGACGGCGCCGGGGCGTGCGGCCGAGACGTCGACGAGGGACGCGTACGACGCCAGCACGCCTCCCGTCGTCGGACCGCGGTGGACGGCCAGCGACAGGAGGCCCGCCTCCGAGTGCTCGCGCGCCGCGCCGGCCGTGCGCGCCATCTGGATGAGCGACACCATTCCCTCCTGCATGCGCGCGCCGCCTGACGCGCTGAGCACGACCATCGGCAGCCGTTCCTCGACCGCCCGCCGGTATGCCCGCACGACCTTCTCGCCGTGCGCCGCGCCCATCGAGCCACCGAGCACGTCGAAGCGGCCCTCGACGAACGCGTAGTCCCGCGTCCGACCGGTGACGACCGATTCTTCCGTGGGCGGCGAGTAGCCCGGCCACCGCAGCGGGTCGCCGCCCGTGAGGTGGTCGTCCCATGTCGTCTGGATGGGGTGCGGCGGCACCCGCCTAGTATTGCGACTTCGTGAGTCGCAGATACCGAGTCGTCGTCGCCAAACCCGGCCTCGACGGCCACGACCGGGGGGCCAAGGTGATCGCGCGTGCGTTGCGCGACGCGGGCTTCGAGGTCATCTACACCGGCCTGCACCAGACACCCGAGCAGGTCGCCGAGACGGTCGTGCAGGAGGACGCCGACGCCGTCGGGCTGTCGCTGCTCTCCGGTGCGCACATGACTTTGTTCCCTCGTGTGCTCGACCTGCTCAAGGAGAAGGGCGCGGGCGACGTGCTCGTGTTCGGCGGTGGCATCATCCCCGACGCGGACATCCCGAAGCTGAAGGCGATGGGGGTGGCCGCCATCTTCACGCCCGGGGCCACGATGGCATCGATCACTGACTGGCTGACCGAGGCGTTTCGGGAGTCTGCGGCCGAGAGCGGAAACGGGAGACGGGAGTAGTTGGACCTCTTCGAGTACCAGGGCAAGCAGTACTTCGCGCGCTTCGGCATCCCGGTGTCCGACGGCGGGGTGGCGACCACGGTCGACGCGGCCGTCGCCCAGGCCGAGAAGGCGGGCTACNNNGGTGGGCGGGCGAGGCAAGGCGGGCGGCATCAAGCTGGCCGCGGACGGGGACGAGGTGCGCACCCACGCCGGCAACATCCTCGGCATGGACATCAAGGGCCACGTCGTACGCCGCGTCTGGGTCGAGCACGCGTCCGACATCACCCGCGAGTTCTACGCCAGCTTCACCCTCGATCGGGGGGCCAAGCTGCACCTCGGCATGCTCTCCGCCCAGGGCGGCGTCGAGATCGAGCAGGTCGCGGCGGAGTCGCCCGACGCGATCGCGCGGATCCACGTCGACCCCGTCGACGGCCTCACCGAGGACGCGTGCCGCGAGTGGGTCGACGCAGCCAACCTCGATCCTGCGGCGCGTGAGGGCACGGTCGACATCCTGTTGAAGCTCTGGCGTTGCTACGTCGAGGGCGACGCCGACCTGGTCGAGATCAACCCGCTCATCCTCACGCCGGAGGGCAGGGTACACGCGCTCGACGCCAAGGTGACGCTCGACGACAACGCCGCGTTCCGCCATCCCGAGTGGGACGAGTTCCGCGGCCTCGAGGAGCTCGACGACCGCGAGCGTCTCGCGAAGGAGAAATCGGGCTCGACGGTACCGTCGGCATCATCGCCAACGGCGCCGGTCTGGCGATGAGCACGTGCGACGTCGTGAACCAGGTGGGCGGAGCGCCGGCGAACTTCCTCGACATCGGTGGTGGTGCCAGCGCGGAGGTGATGGCCAACGCGCTCGAGGTCATCAACACCGACCCGAAGGTGAAGTCGATCTTCATCAACATCTTCGGGGGCATCACCCGTGGCGAGGAGGTGGCGAACGGCATCGTGCAGGCGCTCGGCCGTGTCGCCATCGACGCGCCGATCGTCATCCGCCTCGACGGCACCAACGCCGACGAGGGGCGCAGAATCCTCAAGGCCCACGAGAGCGACTCGTTGATCTCGCTGCCGACGATGCTCGACGCAGCGCGCCGAGCCGTGGCGCTGGCGGGAGGTGCCGGGTGAGCATCTTCGTGAACAACGAGACGAAGGTCGTGTACCAGGGCCTCACCGGGTCGCAGGGCCGCTTCTACGGCCTGCGCAACCGCGCGTACGGCACCGGCGTGGTGGCCGGCACGCACCCGAAGAAGGCGGGCACCGACGTCGACGGCATCCCCATCTTCGCCACGGTCGCCGAGGCGGTGCAGGCGACGGGTGCGACGGTGTCGTGCGTGTTCATCCCCGCGGCCGGCGTCGAGCGCGCGGTGGTCGAGGCGGCCGAAGGCGGGGTCGAGCTCGTCGTCGTGATCACCGAGGGCGTGCCCGCGCACGACGAGGCCCGCTTCTACAACCGGCTCCGCCGCGACTTCCCGGCGACACGTCTGCTGGGGCCCAACTGCCCCGGCATCATCACGCCCGGTGAGTGCAACATCGGCATCACCGCGGGCGAGATCGCCAAGGGGGGCGGCCCGGTGGGCATCGTCAGCCGCTCGGGCACCCTTACCTACCAGGCCCTCTACGAGCTGAAGCAGCAGGACATCGGGGTCACCACCTGCGTCGGCATCGGAGGCGACCCGGTGCCGGGCACGACGTTCATCGACTGCCTCGCCGCCTTCGAGGCCGACCCCGCGACCAGAGCCGTCATCATGATCGGCGAGATCGGCGGGGCCGAGGAGGAGAAGGCGGCCGACTTCATCGCCAAGGAGATGTCGAAGCCCGTCGTCGCCTACGTGGCGGGCGTGACCGCGCCGCCAGGCAAGAAGATGGGCCATGCGGGCGCGATCATCTCGGGTTCAAAAGGCACGGCCAAGGCGAAGATGGAAGCGCTCGAGGCGGCCGGTGTGCGTGTCGGGCTCAACCCCACCGAGGCGGGGGCGCTGATGGCCGAGGTGGTGGCCGGGCTCTGACCGGCCTCCCGATAGGGTGAGGCCATGCGGATCGGGGTGCTCGCGTCGGGCGGGGGCACCAATCTGCGCGCCATCCTCGAGGCCGACCTGCCCGTCGTCGTGGTGGTGTGGTGGTGGTCGACTGGCCGTGTGGAGCGGCTTCCGTGGCCGAGGCGCGCGGTGTGCTCGTCGAGCTCGTCGAGCGGCGGAAGCCGTTCGACCGGGTCGAGTTCACCCATCAGGTGGTCGACGCGCTCGAGCGTCACGGTGTCGAGCTGGTGGCGATGGCCGGCTTCATGACGATCCTCGAGAAGCCGATGTTCGACGCGTTCGCGGGCCGGGTCCTCAACACGCACCCCTCGCTGCTGCCTTCGTTCAGGGGCGCGCACGCGGTCGCCGACGCCCTGGCTGCGGGGGTGAAGGTCACCGGCTGCACCGTCCACGTGGCCACGCTCGAGGTCGACGAGGGGCCGATCGTCGCTCAGGAGGCGGTTCCGGTCCTCCCGGGTGACACGACGGAGGCGCTCCACGAGCGCATCAAGGCGGCCGAGCACCGCCTCTACCCGCAGGCGATCAGGGAGCTCATCTCGAGATGAGGGCACTGCTCTCCGTTTGGGACAAGACCGGCCTGGTCGACCTGGCGCGCGGCCTCACCGACCTGGGTTGGGAGCTGGTGTCGAGCGGCGGCACCGCCCGTGCGCTCGCCGACGCGGGCGTGGCGGTCACCGAGGTCGAGGCGGTCACGGGCTCGCCCGAGATGCTGGGCGGTCGGGTCAAGACGCTGCACCCCCGCATCCACGGCGGCATCCTCGCCGATCGCTCGAAACCCGACCACCTCGACGACCTGCGCGAGAACGCGATCGAGCCCGTCGACCTCGTGGTGTCGAACCTCTACCCCTTCACCGCCGAGCCCTCGATCGAGATGATCGACATCGGCGGTCCCACGATGGTGCGGGCGGCGGCGAAGAACCATGCGCACGTGGGCGTCGTGGTCGACCCCTCCGACTACGCGACCGTCCTCGACGAGCTGCGACTCGGTGGTCGTTTGAGCGACGACACGCGCCTGCGCCTGGCGCGCAAGGCCTTCGCCCACACCGCGGCGTACGACGCCGCCATCGTGGCGTGGTTCGATCGCGACGGGACCGCGCTCCCGCCCACGTTGCACCTCACGCTCGAGCGGGCGCAGGAGCTGCGTTACGGCGAGAACCCGCATCAGGAAGGCGCGCGTTACCGCCGTATCGCGGACACCAGTTGGTGGGACACGGCCGTACAGCACGGCGGCAAGGAGCTGTCCTACCTCAACCTGTACGACACCGAGGCGGCCTGGCGTCTGGTGCACGAGCTGGGCACCGACGAGCCGACGGTGGCCATCATCAAGCACGCCAACCCGTGTGGCGTCGCCGTCTCCGACGACATCACCGCCGCGTACACCCGCGCCTTCGAGTGCGACCCGGTGTCAGCGTTCGGCGGCATCGTCGCCGTCAACCGTCCGGTGCCCGTGAGCCTGGCCGAGGCGATCGCGCCCGTGTTCACCGAGGTCGTCGTCGCTCCGGCGTACGAGCCGGGCGCGCTCGAGGTGCTGGCGGCGCGCAAGAACCTCCGCGTGCTGGAGGCCCCGCCTCCCGGGCACGACCCGCTCGACCTCCGCTCGATCGACGGCGGGCTCCTGGTGCAACAGGTCGATCGCTTCGTCTCGCCACGATCGTCGTGGCGCGTGGCGGGCAGCATCGCGCCGAGCGACGCGCAATGGCGGGACATCGAGCTGGCCTGGCGGGTCTGCGCCCACGTGAAGTCGAACACCATCGTGCTGGTGGCCGAGGGCCAGGCCGTCGGCATCGGTGCGGGTCAGCAGAACCGCGTCGACGCGGCTCGCATCGCGGCGGAGAAGGCCGCAGGAAGGGCCAAGGGGGGCGCGGCGGCGAGCGACGCCTTCTTCCCGTTCCGAGACGGCCTCGACGCCTGCGCCGCAGCAGGTGTCGCCGCCGTGATCGAGCCCGGCGGCTCGATGCGCGACGACGAGGTCATTGCCGCAGCCGACGAGCACGGCATCGCCCTGGTCTTCACGGGCGAGCGCCACTTCCGACATTGAGTTGCCGGCATTGAGCGCGATCTCGCTCGACGGCGCCGCGCTGCTCGCGAAAGTCAAGGCGGAGCTCGCGGCCGAGGTGGAGGACCTGCGGTCGCGTGGTGTCACGCCCGGCCTCGGCACGATCCTCGTCGGTGACAACCCCTCGAGCGCGGCCTACGTCCGGCTCAAGCACCAGGACTGCGCGGAGCTCGGCATCACCTCGGTGGGTGAGCACCTCCCGGCCGACGCCGGTCAGGACGAGGTGCTTGCAACCATCGAGCGCTTCAACGCCGACGACCGCGTCGACGCGTTCCTCGTGCAGGTCCCGTTGCCGAAGGGCCTCGACGAGGAGGCGGCGTTACTCGCGGTCGATCCCGTGAAGGACGTCGACGGCCTGCACCCGGTCAACCTGGGGCGGCTGGTGATGGGGAGCCCCGGGCCCATCCCGTGCACGCCGGCGGGCATCCTCGAGCTGCTCGTTCACCACGGCGTCCCCATCGAAGGTCGTCATGTCGTCATCATCGGTCGGGGCCTCACCATCGGGCGCCCACTCGCGCTGCTGCTCTCGCTCAAGCGCCCCAACTGCAACGCGGCCGTCACGGTCGTGCACACCGGCGTCGCCGATCTGGCCGATCACACGCGGCGGGCCGACATCCTGATCGCCGCGGCGGGCGCCCCCGGGCTGGTCACGCCCGACATGGTGAAGCCCGGCGCCGCAGTGGTCGGCGCGGGTGTGACGATGGACGGTAGGCGCATCATCTCCGACGTCGTCGACGAGGTGGCGGAGGTGGCGGGTTGGATGACGCCGCGCGTCGGTGGTGTCGGGCCCATGACGCGTGCCGGGCTCCTGCGCAACTGCGTGCGCGCGGCCAAACGTCGGGCCTGAGCCCACGCCCGGCCGGTACGATCTCTGCAATGACGCGCATCGCGGACATCCTCGCCGGCGGCCGCACGTTCTCCTTCGAGTTCTTCCCACCGAAGAACGAGGCGGAGCAGGCCACCCTCGTGCGCACGCTCCGCGACCTGGAGCCCCTCGACCCCTCGTTCGTGTCGGTCACCTACCGCGGTGGGCGCGAGTCCCGCCGGCGCACGCACGACCTGGTGGTCGGGATGTTGCGCACCACCACCCTCACCCCGATGGCGCACCTCACGTGCGTCGTGCACAGCCGCCTGGAGCTGGCCGAGATCCTGGTCGACTACCGCAAGGCCGGCATCGAGAACGTGCTCGCCCTCGGCGGAGACCCGCCCGTCGAGGCCTCTGACGGCGCAGGTGAGCTCGCCTTCGCGCTCGACCTGGTCGAGCTGGCGCGAGCCATCGGAGGGTTCTCCGTCGGAGTCGCCGCGCATCCCGAGCTCCACCCGCGCTCGCCCGACCGCGCCACCGACCGCGACCACCTGGCCCGCAAGCTCGAGGTCGCCGACTTCGCCATCACCCAGTTCTTCTTCCGCGTCGAGAACTACCTCGACCTGATGGACGACCTGTCGGCGCGTAACCTCGACAAGCCGGTCGTGCCCGGCATCATGCCGATCACCAACCTCAAATCCGTCGCACGCATGGCCGAGCTGTCCGGCGCCGCAGTGCCGCGCGAGGTGGTCGAGCGCCTCACCGCCGCGGGCGACGAGCCCGACGACGTGCGTCGCATGGGCGTCGAGATCGCCACCGAGCTGTGCGAGAAGCTGCTGGCCGAGGGCGCACCCGGACTGCACTTCTACACGCTCAACCGTTCCACCGCGACGCGGGAGATCTACACGAACCTCGCTCTGGCCGCCGGCTGAGCGGCGGTAGGCTCGCCGGCCATGGCCGAGAAGATCACGCTTGCTGCCGACGGCGGTCTCAACGTCCCCGCCGAGCCGATCATCCCCTTCATCGAGGGCGACGGCACCGGCGTCGACATCTGGCCGGCGGCGCAGAGGGTTCTCGATGCGGCTGCCGCCAAGCACGGCCACGCGATCGCGTGGCAGGAGGTGCTGGCGGGGCAGAAGGCATACGACGAGACGGGCAGCTGGCTGCCCGACGAGACCGTCACCGCGTTCGACGAGCACCTCGTGGGCATCAAGGGACCGCTCACGACACCCGTCGGCGGTGGCATCCGCAGCCTCAACGTCGCCCTGCGCCAGATCCTCGACCTCTACGTGTGCCTGCGCCCGGTGCGGTGGTTCACCGGCGTGCCGTCACCGGTGAAGCACCCCGAGAAGGTCGACATGGTGATCTTCCGTGAGAACACCGAGGACGTCTACGCGGGTAAGGAGCTCCAGGAGGGAACACCCGAGGTCAAGCGCCTGCTCGAGTTCCTCCACGACGAGTACGGCTGGGACATCCGGCCCGACTCGGGCATCGGCATCAAGCCCATCTCCGAGACGGGATCGAAGCGCCTCGTCCGCGCCGCGCTCAAGTACGCGGTCGCCAAGGGCCGCAAGAGCGTGTCGATCGTGCACAAGGGCAACATCCAGAAGTTCACCGAGGGGGCCTTCCGGGCGTGGGGCTACGAGCTCGTGAAGGAGGAGTTCGCCGACGTCGCCGTGAGCTGGGACGACTGCGGTGGCGACCCCGGCGGCAAGGTCCTCGTGAAGGACACGATCGCCGACATCTTCCTGCAGCAGGTGCTGACCCGGCCCGACGAGTTCGATGTGATCGCGACCACCAACCTCAACGGCGACTACGCGTCCGACGCGCTGGCGGCGCAGGTCGGGGGCATCGGCATCGCACCCGGCGGCAACATCAACTACGTCAGCGGGCACGGCATCTTCGAGGCCACGCACGGCACCGCGCCGAAGTACGCGGGACAGGACAAGGTCAATCCGGGCTCGCTCCTGCTCTCCGGAGTGTTGATGCTCGAGCACCTGGGGTGGCAGGACGCCGCCGACGACATCGTGCGCGCGCTCGAGGCCACCATCGCGGACAAGATCGTCACCTACGACTTCGCCCGCCTCATGGAAGGCGCCACCGAAGTGAAGACGTCGGAGTTCGCGGCTGCGATCGTCGAGCGCCTGTGACGACGATCGGATCGGCGGGCACGCCGTAGCGGGCACTCGTGCCGTGACCGGTAACGTTCGCCCGCGTATCGGCGAGTCAGGGGCGTCGCTCGCAAGGCCGCAGGACGAAGCCATAGCCGAGCCCTACGGCGAGGACGAGAACGCCGCGAGCGCCGTCATCTGGCCGGCGAGACGCGGCAGACGTTGCCGGTCAGGGCACTAGGCGCGCTCCGCCACCGCCTTCAACCGCTCGAGGGTCTCGCGCATACTCTCCACCATCTGAGCGGGGCGGTCCTCCCACGACACCCCCGTGCCGAGCTTGTTCAGCCGGCGCATGACCACGTTGGGCTCCTTGAGGATCTCGAACGACTCGGTCACGTCGGTGCCGGTGCCGGACGGGGCGAAGCTGTAGCGCCATGCGGTCTCGCCCTTACCGACCTCGAACGCGAACTGCCGGCCGGGCTCCGCCACCGTGACGGTGCACGTGGTCTTCCAACCCGCCCGGCGCTTGTTGTGGCCGCGGAAGCGGGCGCCGACGACGGGTGCGGTCGCCCCTTCGACCCACTCGGCCCGCACGGTCTCCGGGCTCCATTCGCCCATCCGCGTCACGTCGGCGACGAGCGCGTACAGCGCCTCCGGGGGCGCCTCGACGTGAAGGCTGGTCTCGCCCGTGCGTTGCACCATCTGGATCCGCCTCGCTTTCCACCCTCGGGATGGCACCTGTCTAGTGTCTCCCCCGTCCGCCTGTGAAGGGAGCTCGTGCAGTGAAGATCACCGTCGTGGGGTGTGGCTTCTACGGTTCGACGCTCGTTCAGCGAATCGCCGAGGCCGACTATGCCGACGAGGTTGTCATGACCGACATCATCGACGGCAAGCCACAGGGCCTGGCCCTCGACATGATGCAGAGCCGGTCGATCGAGGGCTTCGACACGCGCATCGTGGGCACCAACGGGTATGACGAGACTGCGGGCTCCGAGGTCTGCGTCATCACCGCGGGCCTGCCGCGTAAGCCCGGGATGAGCCGCATGGACCTACTCGAGGTCAACGCCAAGATCGTCGGCGATGTCACCGACAAGCTGGTGGCCGGCTCGCCCGACGCAGTGATCATCGTCGTCTCCAACCCGCTCGACGAGATGACCGCGTTGTGCGCCAAGGTCGCGCGCCTGCCGAAGGCTCGGGTGATCGGCCAGGCCGGCATGCTCGACACTGCCCGCTTCAAGCACTTCGTAGCCGAACGCATCGGCACCACGCCGTCGCAGGTCGAAGCGGTGACCCTCGGGTCGCACGGCGACACCATGGTGCCCGTACCCTCCTTGGTGAAGGTCGGTGGCCGACCTCTGCGCGAGCTGCTCGACGACGGTGCCATCGAAGAGCTCGTGCAGCGGACGCGTGACGGTGGCGCAGAGATCGTCTCGTACCTGAAGACCGGCTCTGCGTACTACGCGCCGTCGTCGGCCGCCGAGGCAATGGTGGAGGCCGTCGTGCGCGACAGTGGCGAGCTCATGCCGGTGTGCGCGTGGGTGGAGGGCCAGTACGGCGTGCGCGACGTGTACCTCGGGGTGCCGGCCCGGATCGGCGCAGGCGGGGTCAAGGAGATCGTCGAGCTCCCTCTCGCCGACGACGAGCTCGCGGCCCTGCGTGCCGCGGCCGACGCCGTGAGGGCCAAGCAGTCCGACGTCGACAAGCTCGTCTGACCCGCGCCACCAGCCAACGTCTGTGCCTTCTTGTCGTCCTCAACCGTCCTCAGCACGGTTGAGTACGACGAGACGCGTCACGATTGCGAGCCTCGGTCGTTACCGGTCGCGCCTCGGCGCCTGACGCTTCGGCGCAGCACGAGCAGCGGCGTGGCCACGAAGCTCGTCACCGCGACCGCGAGGAGGATCACCGAGGTGAGCAGGAGCGCGGGCGCCTCCGTCATGGTGCTGAACGCGAAGCACCCCACCGCTACCGCGAGAAGAGCTGCCGGCACGAGCACGAGCGCGTCGGCCGGCGTGTAGGGCCGCGGCTCGGGATCGGGATCGAACCCGCCACTGAAGCCGGCGAAGTTGACGAAGCCGGTGAAGTCCTCAGCGTCGACGTCGCGCGGATCGATCACACCCATCCGGCGGGCGAGCTCGCGGTCGTAGCTCTCCCGGCGGACGGGATCGCCGAGCACCGCCCACGCGGCGTTGACCTCCACCATCGGGTCTCCGCTGCTTTCCGCCCGTACGTCGGGATGGTGCTCGCGCGCCATGCGGTGGTAGGCGCGCTTGACCTCTTCGGCCGATGCTGACGCCGACACCCCGAGGACGTCGTAGTGGGTTCTCAGGTGCCTCATGAGAATGTGGTCGCCTCTCGCACGGCCGCGAGCGCGTGGCCCAGCCGCTCGAAGGCCGGTTGGTGACGAATGAGCAGGCCCACCTGACCGGCCAACTTCAGCCGCCCGGTCGCGAACGCCTCCGCCGGGCTGAGGTCGCCGCGGCCGACCTCCGTCGCGGTCTCGTGGCTCTGCGTGATCACGACCTCCGCGTCGGGCGCCCGACCCGGGCCGATCTCCACGCTGCCGTCGCCCAGCCGCACATGCCAGGCCACGTCGCCGTCGGGCCCGTCCGTGACGACCTGCTGGACCGTGAGCGAGACGCCGGACGCGGCTGCCTGCACCCCCGGGTCGTCGCGGGCGGCGGCGGCCACCTGCTCGAGCCACTCGGCGCTGAGGAACCGGGCCATCGCCCCATCATGGCGCTGACTACCATCGCCCCACCATGAAGGACTTCGGGCGGGGCGCCAAGGTGTTCGACCACGACCCGGTGTCGGGCACGTGGCGCGCCATGGAGTCGCCCGACGACGTGCTCGAGCTCATGGGGTCGGGGGCCGAAGGGGTGGTGGCGCTCGTTCGCGATGCGGGCGCGACGTTCCTCGCGCCGATCTACCACGAACTCACCGCCGTCGTCTGCACGAGCGGCACACCGCGGAGCCACATCGGCATCGTGAGCCGCGAGTTCCAGGTGCCGTGCGTGATGGGCACCACCTTCGCCAGTGGCGAGCCGGGCAACGGCGACGCGGTCGAAGTCGACTGCTCCGGGCCCGAAGGCATCGTGCGTGCCTGAGTTGAGCGAGGTGAGCGACGTCAAGGCGGCGACCAACCGGTTGCTGGCCTGGCACTCGGGCATCAGCGGTGCGATGACGGCGGAGCGCACCAGCCTCGAGTCGAAGCTCATCCCGGTGTCGGCGTACATCGTCGTGGCCGCGGTCGAGTGCTGGTACCGCCACCCCGAGATGATGCGGGTGATCGACGCGGCCATGCCCGCAGAGGCGATCGGCGCCGCGGGCCGGCGTCCGGGATGTCGCGTCAACGCCGTACACCTCTGGTCGATCGCGAACATCTACCTCACCGGGCGCAAGGTGCTGAGCGCCTTCCAGCTGGCCGACGACCGACCCGAGCCCACCTGGACCGTCCTCGACTTCTGGGAGCGCGCCGCCCGCGCCTACCGCGGCGACGGCGAGGCGTTCGCGTGGGACGCCGGCTTCGTCCTCCGCCCGTACGGAGCGGAAGTGACCGACGCCCTGCTCGCGGGCGCGATTCCCGTCACCGACGAGCAGGCGCGGGCGCGGATCAAGCGCTTCAACGCGACCGTCGTCAACTATCTGTTCCTGCTGTACTTCGACACCCGGGTCGGCACGGCCGACACGGGCCCCTACCCGCTGCCCGACGGGCGCACCCTGCTCGTGCGCGACTTCTACCAGTTGGGCACGAGCGACTTCGACTGGTCGTCGGTCGCGCGCGACGTCCCCTACGACAACTTGACGGCTGCGCTCGTCCTCGACGACGTGAAGCTGCGGGTGAACGACTGGGGCACGAGCGTCACCGACCCCGAGGACTACCTCGACCGCCTCGTCGGCTTCGGTCTGTTCACGACGGACACGCCCGATCGCTCGTTGCGCCCGGTGCCGCTCGAGGAGCTCGACGCGATCGTCGGAGCCATCCGCACCGCGCAGGCCGCTCAGTATCGCAACGTGGTTGCGATGACGAGGGATCAGAAGATCGCATGCGGCGCGTACGTGTACTTCTCCTTCCTGCGTCCCTTCGCCGAGGTCGCCGGCGTCGCCGAGGCGCTCGACTGGACCGTCCCCCGGGACAGCCTCGGTCCCCTTTACGACGCCATGTCGATGTTCGAGGGAACCAACACCGCCCCGGACGACGAGGAGGCCTACTACGCGCCCATCGCCTGACGCCACCGACGAGCACCGCCACCAGCACGGGCCCGAGCGACTGTGGAGCGAGTCGTGGTACTTCGACTTCGCCAACGCCGACGGCACGCTCGGTGGCTACGTGCGCCTCGGACTCCTGCCCAACGAGCGGCGCGCCTGGTACTGGGCCTATCTGGTCGGCGAGGGCCGTCCCCTCGTGGCCGTGCGGGACCACGAGGCGCCGCTGCCAACGGGCGGGTCGTTGGAGGTGCGTGCCGAGGGGCTCTGGGCCGAGCTCGTCTGCGAGACACCCGACGACCACTGGAGCGTGAACCTCGAGGCGTTCGCTGTGGCCCTCGACGACCCGGCCGAGGCGTACCGCGGCGAGCGGGGTGACCGCACCGCGCTCGGGCTCGAGCTCGAGTGGGAGGCGGCCGGCGACATCTTCAGGTATCCCGGCATGACCCGCTATGAGCAGGCGTGCGCGGTCCACGGCCAGGTGCTCGTGGGCGACGAGCGCATCGCGTTCGACGGCTGGGGCGAGCGCGACCATTCGTGGGGCGTGCGCGACTGGTGGTCGATCCCGTGGTGTTGGACCTCGGGCCGGCTGGGCGACGGCACCGCCTTCCACGCCGCGACCACGCTCCTCGAGGGTGTCGACTGGCATCCCGGCTTCGTCGTCGTGCCGGGGACAACCGAAACCACCACGATCGACGGCTTCACCGTCGCAACCGACACGGGCGACGAGGGGCTCCCGATGGTGGCGCGCATGCGTCTGCACGACCTCGACCTCACGGTCGTCCCGCTCGCTCACGCGCCGGTGCTGCTCGAGGCCGCCGACGGGCGGGTCAGCCGTTTCCCCCGCTCGCTCTGCCGCTTCGACACCACCGACGGCCGGCGCGGCTACGGCTGGACGGAGTGGAACCAGCTCGGTTGATGGCGGCGGGCCCCGCCTCCGCTTCGCTTCGGCACCCGCCGCGTCCGGCGGGGACCCCAACCCCGCCGGCTGCGACACGCGGTTGCAGTTGCGCACTTCCAAGCGGCGGCGGAGGCGTGAGGTGCATAGCCTCGCGACCGGTCGTCACAGGGAGGTTGAGTGATGCGTGTCGTCGACATCATGCGCAAGAACGTGGTGACCATCGAGGCGGACAGCACGTTCTCGGAGGCGGCGCTGCTGTTGCAGGAGCACAGCATCTCGGCAGTGGTGGTGCTGGCCGAGAACGCTCCGAGGGGGATCATCACCGAGCGCGATTTCGTGACCCTCGTGGCCAATGGAGGCAACCCGGCAGCCGTCACGGTGGGCGACAGGATGACGACCGAGCTGGTCACGGTTCAACCCAAGACCGATCTGGCCGACGCGGCCCAGCTCATGTCGGACCATCACATCCGGCATCTACCGGTGGTCGAACGGGGCAGGCTCGTCGGGATCCTCTCGATACGAGACCCCGTGCTGCGGCACCCTGCCCTTCGTCGCGTCGATGAGGAACGCCGCCAGAGCGTTCAGGCGCGGCTCGCCGACACCATCACCGCCTTTGCCGGTTCGATGCCCTTCGTCTACCTCCATCTGGTGTGGTTCACAGTGTGGATCGCGCTCCGCCTCGAGAAGTACCCGTTCGGCTTGTTGACCATGATCGTCTCGCTCGAGGCGATCTTCCTGGCCACGTTCGTGATGATCAGCCAGAACCGGGCGGATGCCAAACGGCAGGCGCTGGCCGACCACCAGTGGGAGATGGTGCAGTACGAGGAGAAGCAGAACGAGGAGCTGCTGACGCTGTCCACGCAGATCCTCGACCTCACCGGGGCCATCCACACGCTTACGGTCGCGACGGAGGGCCGCAACGACGGGACGGTCAGACCCGGTTGTACAGGATCGCCCGCTTGACCTCTTCGATGGCCTGGGTGACCTTGATGTCGCGGGGACAGGCCTCGGAGCAGTTGAACGCGGTGCGGCAGCGCCAGACACCGGAGCGCTCGTTCAGGATGTCGAGGCGGTCGTTGGCGGCCTCGTCGCGCGAGTCGAAGATGAAGCGGTGGGCGTTGACGATCGCGGCGGGGCCCACGTACTGCGAGTTCCCCCAGTAGATCGGGCACGACGTCGTGCACGCCGCGCAGAGGATGCACTTGGTGGTGTCGTCGAAGCGGGCGCGGTCCTCGGGGCTCTGCCGGCGCTCCTTGTAGCCCGGGTCACCCGTGTTGACGAGATAGGGCATCACCGACCGGTACTGCTCGAAGAACGGCTCCATGTCGACGAGGAGGTCCTTGATGACGGGCAGGCCGCGGATGGGCTCCACCGTGATGGTGGTGCCCAGGTCGTCGATGAGCGCCTGACAGGCGAGCATGTTGGCGCCGTTGATGATCATCGCATCCGACCCGCAGACGCCGTGGGCGCACGAGCGGCGGAACGTCAGCGTCCCGTCGTGGCGCCACTTCGCGGCGTGGAGCGCGTCGAGCACGACCGATCGGAAGCGGCGCACCTCGACGTCGAACGTCTGCCAGTGCGGCTTGGTGTCGGCTTCGGGGTTGAAGCGCTTCACCTTCAGCTCGACGCGGATGTCGTCTTGCTCGGGCATCAGTATTTGCGCTCCATGGGTTCGTAACGCCCGAGCTGCACGGGCTTGTAGTCGAGGGTGACCTTGCCGTCGTCGGCCCGGCGCACGAGCGTGTGCTTCAGCCAGTTGGCGTCGTCGCGCGTCGGATGGTCGTCGCGGAAGTGGCCGCCCCGGCTCTCGGTGCGGGCCATGGCTCCGATCACCAGGCTCTCTGCCAGATCGATGAGGTACCCGAGCTCGAGCGCCTCCGTCAGGTCGAGGTTGAACGTCGAGCCCTTGTCGTCGATGTGGGCGTGCTCGTACCGGTCCTTCAGATCTTCGATCGTGTCGAGCACCGACTGCAGCGTCTCCTCCGTGCGGAACACCGATGCCTTCTCGGTCATCTCCGCCTGCAGGAGGTCGCGCATGTCGACGATCCGCTCTTCGCCGGTCGACGACTTCAGCTTGGCGATGCGTTCACGGACGTCGTCCTCGACGCCCTTGGGAGTGACGGCGGGATCGACGCTCGTCACGTAGTCGGCCATGGCCCGCCCTCCCCGCCGGCCGAAGACGACGATGTCGAGCAGCGAGTTGGTGCCGAGGCGATTGGCCCCGTGCACAGACACGCAGGCGCACTCACCCGCGGCGTAGAGACCCGGGAACACCGTGTCGTCGGCGTCGACGACCACCTCGCCTCTGATGTTGGTGGGGATGCCGCCCATCGCGTAGTGGGCGGTCGGTTGGATGGGGATGGGCTGAGTCTTCGGCTCGAGCCCGAGGTAGGTGCGTACGAAGTCGGTGATGTCGGGCAGCTTGGCGTCGATGAACTCGGGGGCGAGGTGCGTGAGGTCGAGGTGCACGTAGTCGCCGTCGGGCCCGATGCCGCGACCGGCGCGGATCTCGGTGAGGATGCAGCGCGACACCATGTCGCGGGGTGCCAGGTCCTTGATGGTCGGCGCGTAGCGCTCCATGAAGCGCTCGTTCTCGGAGTTGCGCAGGATGCCGCCCTCGGCGCGCGCTGCCTCCGACAGGAGGATCCCGAGCTTGTAGATGCCGGTGGGGTGGAACTGGAAGAACTCCATGTCCTCCATGGGGATGCCGCGCCGGTACAGCAACCCCGGTCCGTCGCCCGTTAGCGTGTGGGCGTTGGAGGAGATCTTGAACATCTTGCCGTAGCCACCGGTCGCGAAGAGCACTCCCTTGGTGTTGAAGACGTGGAGGTCGCCGGTGGCCAGCTCGTACGCGACGACCGCCGCCACGCGCCCGTCGACGAACGCGATGTCGAGGACCTGGAACTCGTTGAAGAAGTTGACGCCGCGGGCGACGCACTGCTGGAAGAGCGTCTGCAGGATCATGTGGCCCGTGCGGTCGGCGGAGTAGCACGAGCGGCGGACCGGCGCCTCGCCGTGGTTCCGGGTGTGGCCCCCGAAGCGGCGCTGGTCGATCTTGCCCTCGGGCGTGCGGTTGAACGGCATCCCGAAGTGCTCGAGCTCGATCACCGCGTCGATCGCCTCTCGGCACATCACCTCGGCCGCAGGTTGGTCGACGAGGTAGTCGCCACCCTTCACCGTGTCGAACAGGTGCCACTCCCACGAGTCGTCCTCGACGTTGGCCAGCGCCGCGCACATGCCTCCCTGCGCCGCGCCCGTGTGCGAGCGCGTCGGGTAGAGCTTGGTGAGCACCGCGGTGTGACACTTCCCGGCCGTCTCGATGGCGGCCCGGAGGCCGGCGCCTCCCGCGCCGACGATGACGGCGTCGTACGAGTGGTGGTGGACGTTCACGTGCGCATCCTCCCATCGCGACCGGCAACCTGAAAATCAGCCACGCAGAGGATCCTCGACGATGAGGGTCTCGTAGCGGTTCGACGTCTTGACGTTCTCGTGCTCCAGCTCGAGGTCGAGCACGAGCGGGCCCTCCTCGTCCGGCGCGACGGCCTGCACCGTCCCCACGAGCACGCAGCTGTCGGCGGCCACCGCCCCTTCCCACGCCCATGCGTGGTCGCCACCGGCCCATCGGAGGCGGGCCTGGACGCGCACTCCGTCGAGCGTGGCGCGCAGGTCGCTGACGACGTGCACGTCGAGGGTGATGGGATCGCCCGGTGCGTAGGTGGCGGCCGGGCGGTCGGCCACGACGATCACGGGCGCGCACGCCTCCTGCAGCGCCAGGTGACCGGCCTTGGGCACCCGTTGGTGGTCGAGCACCGACCACGTCACCGCGGGGTGCCCGTCGGCGAAGCAGAAGTGGCAGAAGCCGCCCGTCGGCCGGTACTTCAGGCGCCGCAGGGTCTCGACGTGGTGCTTGATCACCGCGGCCTGGTAGTGCTGGGTCGCCTGCCGCCACGCGTCGAGCGTGCGGTAGTCGGCCGGGGGGACGAAGCGGACGAAGATCGCCTTCTGCAGGGAGTGCGTGTGACGCAACCGGTCCCAGTCGAGGTCGGGCCACCGGTCGGGCTCCATGAACCCGTCGCTCGTCGGCACGGCCTGGGCGCCGAACTCCGACACGAAGCGGGCGAACCGGGGCCACGCAGCCAGGAACCGGGGCAGGTCGCGCTCGTCCCCGTGGTACCAACCGAAGTAGAGGTGCGCGTCGGTGCCACCCGAGCCGAGGCTGGGCCAGACGCCCGAGTGGGCGATCACCGGCCGCGTGGGGTCCGCCGTCTCGAGGGCCCGGCTCACCGAATGGTCGAGGACGGTCTTGTTCCACGTGGGCAGCTCCATCGACGCCACGAGCCGGCCCAGGCGCACGCCCTGCTCGGGGTCGAGGGTGAGCGGCTCGTTGTGGCCACACCACAGGGCGACCGACGGGTGGTGGCCGAGCAGATCGACGGCCTCGCGCGCCTGGCGGGCGGCCTGCTTGCGGATCCCCCGCGCGTACCCCCATTGCAGCGGCATGTCCTGCCACAACAGCAGCCCCGCCTCGTCGGCGGCGTCGTAGAGCTCGGCTCGCGTCACGTGCCCGTGGACGCGCAACAGGTCGAGGCCCGCCTCCTTGGCCAGTCGCACGTCGGTCGCGAGCTCGGCCGGCGTCGCGTCGGCGAGCGCCATGCGCGTCGGTCCCTGGTTCGATCCCTTGACGAAGAGGCGCTCACCGTTCACCGACAGCACCCAGCGCTTCATCTGGACCTGGCGCAGCCCGGTGCGAAAGGCGCGCCGGTCGCTCAACTCGTTCGGCTCGGTGAGCACCTCGACGGCCACGTCGCACAGCGGTTGCCCGCCGAGGGCGTGAGGCCACCAGAGGGCGGGTCGCGCGACGGTGACGGTCCACTCGACCTTGTTGGCGCCGGTCGCCAGCGGGTGCTCGACCTCGTGGTCGGTGCCACCAATCGTCGTGCGCAGCGTCACGGTTGTCGCTTCCGCCGCGTCGAGCTCCGCGGTGAACCCGACGACGGCGCGCACTTCGGTGGCCTCGCGACACAGCGTGCGCAGCCGGGTGATGCGTACCGTCCCCGTGTCGTGCAGGCGGACCGGACGCCAGATGCCTCCGGGGTTCCAGTCGGGGTCGAGGCAGTCCCAGTGCTCGAAGACGCCGGTGATGTTCCGCTTCGCGGTGCGGTCCTTCGACGGGGAGCAGGTGACCTCGACGGCCAGGCGATGCTCCCGACGCTCGAGCATCGCCTGGGTGACGTCGAACGTGTGGGGGAAGAAGTAGCCCTCGGTGTCGCCGACGTAGGCGCCGTCGAGCCAGACGTCGCCCAGGTAGAAGAGCCCCTCGAGGGTGAGCCAGACCCGCCGGTCCGGCGCCGGCCGCGGGAAGTCGAACTGCCGACGGTAGAGCACGGGGCCGTCTTCCTCCGCGAACGCGGGCGACGAGCGCCAGTGGCCGGGAACGTCGACTTCGGGCCACCCGGAGTCGTCCAGCTCGCCGCTGGGGAACGCCCGGCGAAGGTCGTCGTCGGCCACCTGCGCCCGCCAGGTGCCCGACAGGTCCACGGCCCGCAGGCTAGCGCCGGAACGTAGCCGTCGAGCCGAGGGTAGCTTTGGCGCCATGTCTCGCCCCGCCACCCTCGGACAGCTGCGCGAGTCGGGTTGGGAGTCCGTGCCCGTCAAGGAAGAGGTGCGGCGCAACGCGGCCGCGCGCATCGCGTCGGGCGAGCCATTGGTCGCCGGCGTGATCGGTTTCGACGACAGCGTGCTCCCCCAGCTGGAGAACGCGCTCCTCGCGGGGCACGACGTGATCTTTCTCGGCGAACGCGGCCAGGCCAAGACACGCATGATCCGCGCGCTGACCGCTCTGCTCGACGAATGGCTGCCGATCGTCGCCGGCTCGGAGATCAACGACAACCCGTTCGCCCCGGTCTCGCGACACGCGCGCGACGTCATACGCGAGCACGGCGACGACACCTCGATCGAGTGGGTGCACCGCGACACCCGCTTCGGCGAGAAGCTCGCCACTCCCGACACGTCGATCGCCGACCTGATCGGTGAGGTCGACCCCATCAAGGTGGCCGAGGGTCGCTATCTCTCCGACGAGCTCACGCTCCACTACGGCCTGGTCCCCCGCACGAATCGCGGCATCTTCGCCATCAACGAGCTGCCCGACCTCGCCGAGCGCATCCAGGTCGGGCTGCTCAACGTGCTGGAGGAGCGCGACGTGCAGGTCCGTGGCTACAAGATCCGGCTGCCCCTCGACGTGATGCTCGTCGCGTCGGCCAACCCCGAGGACTACACCAACCGGGGCCGCATCATCACGCCGCTCAAGGACCGGTTCGGGGCTCAGATCCGCACGCACTACCCGCTCGACGTCGAGACCGAGCTCGCCGTCGTGCGCCAAGAGGCACACGCGCTCGACCAGAGCGCACTGCGGGTGCAGGTGCCCGACTTCATGTCGGAGGTCGTGGCCACGCTGACCCACCTGGCCCGGTCCAGCCCCCACGTCAACCAGCGCTCGGGCGTGTCCGTTCGGCTCTCGATCGCAAACTACGAGACGCTCGTTGCCAACGCGACGCGTCGCGCGCTGCGGCTCGGCGAGCCCGACGTGGTGCCGCGCGTGAGTGACCTCGAGGCGCTCGCCGCGTCCACCGCGGGGAAGGTCGAGATCGAGAGCCTCGAGGACGGGCGCGACGAAGCCGTCGTCGAGCGCCTCATCAAGGCGGCGGTGCTCACCGTGTTCAAGGCGCGTTGCCCGATCGAGCGGTTCTCCGAGCTGCTGCTCGTCTTCGACGAGGGCACGGTGATCCACGCGGGCGACGATGTGCCGTCGAAGGACTACGTCGACTCCCTGTCCCGGCTCCCCGCGCTGCGCGCGTCGGTCACCGAGCTGGCCGGGAGCGAGACGCCGGCCGCCATCGCCAGCGCGGTCGAGTTCGTGCTCGAGGGCCTGCATCTCTCGAAGCGTTTGAACAAGGAGGCCGTGGGCGCTCGCGCAACGTACCGCGGTCGCGGCTAGCCGCGCGATGAGCACGGCCCGTGCGTGTCCAGGCGACTTTCGTGCCCGAAAAAACCGCCCGACCATGCGCGCGGCCAGGGCCCTTTGCCCTACACTCAGTGGCGGAACCGGAGTGCGCAGGATCGAAGGAGGGGGATCGGAGTGGGGCTGATGGACCGTTTGCAGGCTGCCCGGCAGATGCGCGCGGACGGCTCCCAACACACCGTCGACCTGACGGCTGCGGAGCTCGGGGGCGAGACGCCGCCGAAGCCCAGGCTCGAGTGGGGCCGCCCGAGCCGCTGCCCGGAGTGCAACGGTCGCGGGTACCTCGACCACATCGACATGGTCGACCGCATCATGTACGAGCACTGCACCGAGTGCGGGCACAAGTGGACGATCACGCAGGCCCAGACCCAGGCCTCCCAGGCGTAGCCGCCATCCCTGCCCCACCAGACCGTACGCGGAGGCATCGCCTACCCTGAGGCCATGCCCCGGGGCTTCCACTACTCACGCTGGGACGGCACCCAGGTCGGCTTCGAGCTCGATGCCGACAGCGTCCTCGCCGAGATCACCGACGACCTGCTGTACCACGGTGACCTCAACGCGGCCCTGCGTCGCATGCTCCAATCGGGCTTCCGCGACCAGAACGGCGAGCGACTCGCCGGCATCCGCGAGTTGCTCGAGCGTCTCCGCAGGCGGCGGCGCGACGAGCTCGAGCGCTACGACCTCGGCGGGGTCTACGACGACATCGCCCAGGAGCTGCGCGACGTGGTCGAGATGGAGCGCTCGGGCATCGACGAGCTCGAGCAGGAGGCGCGCGACTCGGGCGACGAACGCCGGCGCGAGATCACCGAGCAGGTGGCGTCCGAGCGTCGCGCCCAACTCGACATGCTGCCGCCCGACCTGGCCGGCATGGTGCGGGAGCTGAGCGACTACGACTTCACCTCCTCGGAGGCGCGGGAACGCTTCGACGAGCTGGTCGACAAGCTCAAGCAACAGCTCATGCAGAGCTACTTCAACCAGATGGCCGGGGCGATGAGCGACGTGAGCCCCGAGCACATGGCGCGCATGAAGGACATGTTCAGCGCGCTCAACCAGCTGCTCGAGATGCGCGAGGCCGGCCAGGACACCCAGCCCGCGTTCGAGCGCTTCATGGCCGAGTTCGGCGATTTCTTCCCGGGGAACCCGCAGAACCTCGACGAGCTCCTCGAGCAGATGGCCGAGCAGATGGCGGCCATGCAGGCGATGCTCAACTCGATGACGCCCGAGCAGCGGGCGCAGCTCCAGGGGCTCGCGCAACAGCTGCTCGAGGACATGGACCTGCGGTGGCAGGTCGACCAACTGTCCGACCACCTGCGCCAGGCCTTTCCGCAAGCCGGCTGGGACAAGCGGTACCAGTTCTCGGGCCAGGACCCGTTGGGCTTCGCCGAGGCGGCGCAGCTCATGGACCAGCTGGGCGACATCGACCAGCTCGAGAACCTGCTGCGCTCGGCGACATCACCCGGTGCGCTGGCCGAGGTCGACCTCGACGCGGCGCGCAACCTGCTCGGCGACGACGCGGCGCGCAGCCTCGAGCGGTTGGCGGAGCTGGCCCGGATGCTCGAGGAGGCGGGGCTGATCGAGCAGCGGGAGGGCCGCTTCGAGCTCACGCCCCGCGGGATGAGGCGCATCGGCCAGAACGCGCTCTCCGACCTGTTCGACAAGCTCTCCCACGATCGGATCGGGCGTCACGAGGTCGACCGGACGGGTGTCGGCCACGAGCGGGCGTACGAGACGAAGGGCTACGAGTTCGGCGATCCGTTCAACCTCCACATCGAACGCACCGTGCGCAACGCGATCCAGCGGCAAGGTCGTGGCACACCGGTGCGCCTCCAACCCGACGACTTCGAGGTCGAGCGCACCGAGACGCTCACGCAGTCGAGCACCGTGCTCATGCTCGACCTGTCGCTCTCGATGCCCATGCGCGACAACTTCCTCGCGGCGAAGAAGGTCGCGATGGCGTTGCACTCGCTCATCTCGTCGCAATTCCCGCGCGACTTCCTTGGCATCGTCGGATTCAGCGAGGTGGCGCGCGAGCTCAAGCCGCAGCAGCTGCCCGAGGTGTCATGGGACTTCGTCTACGGCACGAACATGCAGCACGCGTTCCTGCTCAGCCGGCGCATGCTGGCCCGTCAGACCGGCTCGAAGCAGATCATCATGATCACCGACGGCGAGCCTACGGCTCACATCCAGGCCAACGGTGACGTCTTCTTCAACTACCCACCCGTGCGCGAGACGGTCGACGCCACCCTGAAGGAGGTGGCCCGCTGCACGCGCGACGGTGTGCGCATCAACACGTTCATGCTCGACGCCACCAGCTACCTGCGCGACTTCGTCGAACGCCTCACCCAGCTCAACCGCGGGCGAGCGTTCTTCACCACGCCGGAGACGCTCGGCAACTACGTGCTGGTGGACTTCATCGAGCAGCGTCGCGCCATGCAGCGACGCGGCCCGCGCTCAGCCTGACCCGCGCGCCAGGCGCTGCTCGTAGAGGTGCAGGGTGCGCTCGTCGAACGCGACCAACCGCACCACGTCGACGGTGGTCGGGGTGGTGCGGATGGTGTCGACGGCGACGGTGGCGGCCTCCTCGGGTGGATAGCCGTAGATGCCCGTCGAGATGGCGGGGAACGCGATCGACTTCGCGCCGAGCTCCTCCGCGACCTCNNCGCCGTGGCGACCGTCGCGGTAGCGCGGCCCGACCGCATGGATGATCCAGCGGGCGGCCAGCCCGAAGCCGGGTGTCGCCTTGGCCTCGCCGGTGGCGCAGCCGCCGAGCGCGGCGCACGCCTCGTGCAGCTCGCGGGCGCCGGCCGCCCGGTGGATCGCGCCGTCGACCCCACCACCCCCGGCCAGGGCCTGGTTGGCGGCGTTCACGATCGCGTCGACGTGCTCCTGCGTGATGTCGCCCCGCACGGCCTCAACCCGCACGGCCGTCACCCTACGGCTGTCACCGGTCTCGCACTGCACCGTCTTCGAGCGAAAAAACGCTCTCTGTGCTCACTTACTCACGATTCGCGCGCGAGACTCGGGTTTCAGCTTGCAAAGACCCTCCGATCGGGGGATGATCACACCGTTGTAATTACATCGGTGCCATCAGCCGATCGAGGGGAGGCGCCACCGATGCCAGCCCAAAATGCGATGCCCCAGAATGCGATGCAGAGCCAGAACGCCCTGCGCGCGGGGAGCACGCCGGCGAGCTCGGTCCTGCAGCATCGGGCCCAGCCCGATCAACCGCCCGAGGAGCGGTCGTGGCACGACCAGGCGAACTGCCTGGGCGTCGACCCCGACCTCTTCTTCCCCGAGCGCGGCGCGTCGACGCGGGAGGCCAAGGAGGTCTGCCGCGGGTGCGTCGTGCGCGAGGCCTGCCTCGAGTACGCGTTGACCAACGGCGAGAAGTTCGGCATCTGGGGGGGAATGAGCGAACGCGAGCGGCGCCGCCTGCGCCGGGCCCGCGCGCTGGCCCGCCGGGGCCTCGGCCCGACCGGCGCGGCGTCCGCTTAGGGCGCCCGCCCCAGCCGCGCCTCGATGGTGCGCGCGGGATCGAGGTCGAGCTCCTTCCACCGTGCCCTCGGCACGGCCGCGAGCACACCCCTGGGCAGCAGGCCCACCACCTCGGCGCGAACGACTCCGGTCCCGAGCGCCCGGGCGTGGCGAGCCACCTCGTCGTAGGCCTGGGCGGGGCCGACCTCGACGGGGTCGATCAGGTTCATCGACACCTGCACGTGGTCGCCGACACCGAGCGCGAGTGATCGCACGACCGGGCCGCGCACAGCCGACGCGATCGCCCGGGCGACGGCCCGGCTCGTCCCCTCGCGGAGCCAGACGTTGTACGCGACGAGGACGGGACGGGTGCCGACGCACGTGGCACCTGCGCTCGGGTGCGGGAGCACGGGGCCCGTGCCCGGCCACAGGGTGCGGAACGCCCGGCGCCGCACCTCGGGCAACGAGATGTGGGCGCCGTACAGGAAGCACGGCACCCCGAGCGCGTCGCTCATCCACCCTGCGAAACGCACCTGCGCGGCGCGCGCGTCGGCCGGGGTCGTCGCGCCGAGGGGCACGAACGGGACCACGTCGACCGCCCCGAGCCTCGGGTGCACGCCGCGGTGCGACCGCAGGTCGACGACCGACACCGCCATGAACGAGAGCGCACGGGCGGCCGCCTCGACGCCGGCACCCGCGAGCGTGAGCACCGACCTGTGGTGGTGGGGGTCGGTGTGCACGTCGAGGAGGCATGCGCCGGCTGCAGCCGCCACCGCCGCGATGGCGCTGTCGCGACGACCCTCGCTCACGTTGATCACGCACTCGAGCACCCGCTCGGCTCCCTGTGGCTACGTGCCCGGAAGGACACCCCGTCTCTCCAGACCTCCGGTTCGCCTCTCGCTCTACGCTCGCGCACCCCATGGACATCGGGCTCGCTCTGCCGCAGTTCGACTTCTCGGTGCCGGGCGAGCAGCCGCTGCGCTGGCGCACGGTGCTGCACTGGGCCGCGAAGGCCGAGGCGCTCGGGTTCGGCTCGGTCTGGGTCGCCGATCACCTCTTCTTCAGCATCGAGAAGTACGGCGGCCCGCCCGGAGAGCACGGCGTCTACGACCCGATCGTGGTGCTGGGAGCGCTCGCGCGCGCCACGTCGCGCGTGCGACTGGGGACGCTCGTGCTCTGCGCCCAGCTCCGTCCGCCGCTGGTGCTGGCCAAGGCGCTCGCCACCCTCGACGTGATGAGTGGAGGGCGGGTCACGGTGGGCCTCGGCGCGGGTTGGTACGAGCGCGAGTACGCGGCGGCCGGCATCCGGTTCGAGCGACCGGGCGTGCGCGTAGCTCAGCTCGCCGAGGTGGTCCAGATCGTGAACCGGCTGCTCACCGGCGACGAGGTCACGTTCCGGGGCCGGCACTACCAGGTGGACGGAGCGCGCGTGCGCCCGCAGGCGCGACAGCGGCCGCGCCAGCCGATCTGGGTCGGCGGCAAGGGTGACGCGCTGCTCCGGGTGTGCGCCGCCCACGCCGACGGCTGGAACACGGTGTGGAGCTGGACCTTCGACGACTACCGCCGGCGCGCCAGGTTCCTCGACGTTGCCTGCGAGCGTGCGGGTCGCGACCCCGTCGAGGTCGCGCGGTCGCTCGGGCTCTTCGCGCTGGTCGGCGAGACAGCATCGGACCTCGCCCGCCGCTACGAGCGCCTGCAGCGGCTCACGCCGGCGGGTGTGCTCGACAGCGTTCCGCTCGCCGAGTGGCGCCAGGGCCGTCTGGTCGGCACGGTCGAGGAGGTGCGCGAGCAATTGCAACGGTGGCGAGGGCTCGGAGTCTCGACCCTCATCGTGGGAGCGGGTGCCCTCCCGTTCGTCGTGGCCAGTCCCGACGACGTGGAGATGGTCGCCGCGGCCTGTAGCCTGGGCGCACCATGAATTTCGGACCAACCGAAATGATCATCCTCCTCGTGATCGTGCTGCTGCTCTTCGGCGCGGCCAAGCTCCCGAAGCTGGCCCGGTCGATGGGCGAGGCCCAACGGGAGTTCAAGAAGGGCCTGCGCGACAACGACGAGCCGCCTCCACCGGCCGACGAGAAGATCACCATGACGCGGGCCGAGCTCGACGCGATGCTGGCCGAGCGCGAGACCAAAGCTCCCAAAGACGGCAATCCCGCATAAGCCGGGAACCGACGGCTACGGGCCGTCGTTGTCATGGCGGATGACGGGATACCCACCTGGGAGGAGGTCGCCCGGACCTACGGGCGGTTCCTCTACACGGTGGCCTATCGCCTGACCGGCAATGACGACGATGCGCAAGATCTCGTACAAGACGTGCTGCTTCGGGTTCGACGGGGCCTCGAGACGTACCGCCCGGGCTCGCTGGAGGGCTGGTTGAGCAGGATCACGACCAACGCCTTCCTCGACGATCTCCGGCGGCGCCGGCGCCGGCCGCTCGACGCGCTGCCCGACGACCCCGACCGCGCCGTGCCTCCCGCAATCGGCGCGGACGAGACGTCGGCGGCCGAGTCCATCTCCGACGAGGTGCAGGCCGCGTTGACCCATTTGCCAGACGAGTACCGGGCCGCGGTCGTCCTGTGCGACGTCGTGGGCTTGTCCTACGAGGAGATCGGCGAGGCTCTCGGCATCCCGGTCGGCACGGTGCGGAGCCGCATCCACCGCGGCCGGCGTCAGCTACGGGAGGGGCTCGCATGACCGGTCCGGGAGACCGGTCCATGGGTGGAGCCGGTCCGGGAGACCGGTCCATGGGTGGAGCCGGTGCGGGAGACCGGTCCATGGGTGGAGCCGGTCCCCACGCGGCCGAGGCCCTCAGCGCCCTGCTCGACGCCCAGCTGGCGGCGGCGGACGAGCAGGTCGTGCGGGCTCACCTGGCCGGCTGTCCGGCCTGCGCAGCCGAGCTTCGACAGGTGGAGATGGCTCGTTCGTGGGTGCGCGGGCTGCCGCCCGTCGACCCACCGTTCGGCTTCTACGAGCGACTGCTCGATACCCCGCGACGGCGGCGTTGGGCGGCGGCGTCGCTGGCGGCGGCTGCCGCTGCGTCGGTGGCCTTCATGGGGGTCCTGCCGGCGCGTGAGGCGCCGGTGAAGCCCGCCGTCGCGACACTCATCCGCACCCATGCCGTCACCGCCTCGGTCGATGGCGATCCGGTCAGCCAGTTGGCGACCGCGGGCGTGCCGGTGAGCTTCCGGCCGTGAAGGCGCTCGTAGGGGCGGCCGCTCTCGCGGTCATCGTGGGAGGCGCGGCGGCCGGACCGGTTGCGGCCGACTCCGAGACCGCCCTCGATCAGGCGCGCCGTTCGGCCCAGGCGTCGTCGTTCTCGGGTGTGGTCGACGTCGTGTGGCGCGACGGCAAGGTGATGCGGGAGCGCCAACTCACGGTCAAGGCCGCGGGCGGTGTGCTGCTCTTCGGCGGGCCGACCCCGCTCATGGCGCTGGACCAGGCCCGCCTCGTGCACGAGGACGCGGCGTGGGACGTGCTGTGGCCCGCCGCGTTCGCGCGCCTGAGCCGGCCCGACAGCGGCACGAAGTACGAGCAGCGGGTGTCGGTCGGCCCCAAGATGCTCGGGTACGACACGATCATCGTCGACATCCGGCGCGGCGAGCGGGTGCGCGAGCGCCTGTACGTCGAGCAGTTCTTCGGGTTGTTGCTGCGCCGGGAGCAGTTCGACGACAGGGGCCGGATTCAGCGCTCGGTGGGCTTTCGTGAGCTCCGAATCGATGCCGCCGCGCCGCCGTTGCCGCGGCCCGTGAGCACGGCCACCCGGGCGCTGCGCTCGGTAGCGGTCGACGAGCTGCACGGTGCCTACTCGGCACCCGTCGTGCTCGGCGACGGCTACCGGCGCACCGGGGCGTTCCGGCAGGGGGACGTCGTCCAGGTGGTCTACAGCGACGGCATCTACGACCTGTCAGTGTTCGAGCAGCGAGGCCGACTGGGTTCGAAGGCGGCCCCCCGAGGGGGGAGGCCGGTGCGGATCGCAGGCGCGAAGGGCTGGCACTACACGTGGCCGGGCGGCCAGCTCATCCTGTGGCAGGCGGGTCGCACCGTCTACACCGTGGTGGCCGACGCCCCCTACGACGACGTGGTGGGTGCCATCCGCACCGTGAAGGGCTCGTCCGGCCCGTCGGTTGCCTACCGGTTCCGGCAGGCGTGCCGTTCGCTGGTGGCGACCTTCACCGACGACCGGTGAGGTCGGGTGAGGCGTCAGGCGTGGCCGTTGGCGGTGTGGGCGAGCCGCCGTTTGCGGGCGATGCGCCGCCGCTCGCGTTCCGAGGTACCACCCCACACTCCGTGGTCGACGCGGTTCCGCAGCGCGTACTCGAGGCAGGGCGCCTGCACCGGGCAGGTCGCACAGATGCGTCGGGCCAACTCGACCCCGACGCCGTCGCTGGGGAAGAACGTCGACGGCGGATGGTCACGACAGTTCCCCTGGCCCATCCAGTTGGTGCTCATCGGCTCGCGGCCTTCCTCTCTCCCTCACCTCTCAACGGGGGCGTGCGGTGAGTGGTTCCCCGGAGGGGGTACGGAGGAACAGACGATCCTGGACCGGCGTTGGTTTGCTGCTGTGACCGGTGACGAGGCGGGCGACCAGGCGGGCGAAACCGAGCCAGGAGAGCCGCAGTCAGGTGACGCGCGGATTCGGGAGACGCCGTTCGATCCCACCCGAACCCTGCCGCTCGCGACCGAGCCGACCTCCGAGCCACCGTACGAGCCGCCACCCGCGGCGACTCCCGCCCTGCCGTTCGCCCCGTCGGCCGACCCCCGTCGCGGACCGCGCCAGACCTGGCTCGTCGCCGCGCTCGTCGGTGCGGTCGTGGGCGCGCTGGTCGGTGGGGGCATCGTGTACGCGACGCGCGACGACTCGCCGGCTCCGCAGGTCGTCACGTTCGGCCGCAACACCAGCCGTTTCGCCAAGCCGCGCGACATCCAGGGGATCCTGAGTCGGGTGCAGCCGGCCGTCGTGGCCATCAGCACGCGGGGCTTTCAGCAAGACGAGTTCTTCAACGTCGTGCCCAGTCAGGGCGCGGGTACCGGGATGATCATCACGTCCGGCGGCGAGGCGCTCACCAACGCCCACGTCGTCGGCAACGCCAACTCGATCAAGGTGAAGCTGGCGAACGGCGAGACCAAGGACGCGGATCTCGTCGGCACCGACCCTGTGGCCGACCTCGCGCTGATCAAGATCCGAGACGTACGCGACCTCCCCACGGTCGACCTCGGTCGCTCGTCCGCGCTCCGGGTGGGCGACTCGGTCGTCGCCATCGGCAACGCGTTGGCCCTGCCGGGCGGTCCGACCGTGACCGAGGGGATCGTGTCCGCCCTCGACCGCACGATCGGCACCCGTAGCGATCGCCTCGAGCACCTCATCCAGACCGATGCGGCGATCAACCCCGGGAACTCCGGTGGGCCGCTGGTCAACGCGGACGGACAGGTCATCGGTATCAACACGGCGGTGCTGCAGCAGACCGGTAGCGACGCGGTCGCCCAGAACATCGGTTTCGCCATCGCGATCGACACGATCAAGCCCCGGATCGAAGAGCTCCGTACAGGCAACGGGACGAGCGCGTTCCTCGGTCTGAGCACGATTCCTGTCGACGAGGCGGTGCGGGCGCGCTACGGCCTCGAGACGTCGAAGGGCGCGCTCGTGATCGACGTGACCGCGGGTTCGGCTGCGGAGCGCGCCGGTGTGCGGCAAGGCGACGTCATCGTCGGCATCGGGACCGACGACATCTCCTCCGCCACCGACCTCACCACCGCGGTCCGCAAGCACAAGCCCGGTGATCGGGTCGAGCTGAGGTGGAAGCGGGGGGCCGGCGACCAGTCGGCGAATGTCGAGCTGGGCTCGGCGACGTCAGGGGGTCGCTAGGTGTAGTGCCTAGCTACGTTGCCGACGCGGTGCATGGGCGGGCCACCGATCGCGGTGTGGTGTCGGTGATGGTTGTAGATGTGCAGCCAGCGCACAAGGGCACGGACTCGTCGGCCCTCTGAGGTCCACGTGCGCGCGTAAGCCCACTCGGCCAAGAGGGTGCGGTTGA
>VAWU01000064.1:40443-52252 GCA_005888325.1 Actinomycetota bacterium | reverse complement strand
GCGGGGACTCGCTCACCCGGGGCCAACGATGTCGGGGGTCAGGCGGTGCTGGCTTCGATCTGCTTGGCGTCGCCGCCGGAGCTGACCTCGACCCTGCGAGGCTTGGCCTGGTCGGCGACCGGGATCCGGATGGTCAGCACGCCGTTGTCATAACCGGCCTCGACGTGGTCGACGTCGAGGCCGTCGCCTAGGAACAGCTGGCGGCTGAACTTTCCCTGCGGGCGTTCGGCGGCGATCACGTCGATACCGTTCTCGCGCTGCCACGCCCGCTCGGCGCTGACCGTGAGCACGTTCTTCTCGACGGTCAGGTCAATCGAGGACGACTCGACGCCCGGCAAGTCAAAGTGGACCAGGAACTCGTCACCCTGCTTGTAGGCGTCCATCGGCATGACGGGAAGCCTCGCGTTGCCCGACAGCTGGTCGGTGAGGCGGTCGAACTCTCGGAACGGGTCGGACCGCATGAGCATCGTCGCTACCTCCTCCGTAACTAGTGTCCTCTGTCGTCTCCAACTCGGGAGCATAACCCTCCATCATTCTTCTTGACAAGCACAGACTGAAGTTTTATCCCTTACAGAGCAACAGTACGAGGGAGGATGGCCAGTGACCCGCACGGTGGGACCAGCCGGCGATGGGATGGGAACGCGTCTGCCGCCCGGTTCCCGACTCGCGCCCGATGCTGGGGTGTACGTGATGTCGGTCGCGGCCGAGCTGGCCGGACTGCATCCCCAGACCCTGCGGGTCTACGAGCGGCGAGGGCTGCTCGAACCCGCCCGCACCGACGGAGGGACCCGCCGCTACAGCCACGCTGACCTCGCCCGCCTGCACCGCATCGGCGAGTTGTCCGGCGTCGGCGTGAACCTCGAGGGCGTCCGCCGCATCCTCGATCTCGAGGCCGAGCTCGCGGCCGTAACCGCCGAGCTCGCACGTGTTCAAGGCAGCTTCGGCGCGGGATTCAGCACGGCGGCCAGCCATCCCGGCCACGGGCCGAGCAGCGAAACTTCAGGGGTCACCCCATGAGCTGACGGCGGAGGTGAAGCGAGTGAGCCTGTCGATCCATGTCCAGAGCACCAACGGCACGGTCGTCGTCGCGCTGGCCGGCACGGCCGACGCCCCCATGCTCAAGCCGCTCCTCGAGCCGCTCTCGGCAGCGCTGCTCGGAGCCCAGACGCTCGTCCTTGACCTCGATCAGCTCACCTTGTCCGACGCGGCTCCCCTGCGAGAGCTGGTCGTCGCGCTGCTCGACAACGCCCACGGCGGCCAGCTCACCATTGCGGCCGGCCACGACCACGCTGTGGGGGCGCTGACGGCGTCCCGCGTCCACCATCTCGTGCCCATCCACCGGAGCGTGGCCGACGCCATCGGTCACCCGACCCAGAGCCCGGGACACTGAGCCATGGTGAGCGCGCCGGGCACGGACCGGGCACCGAAACCGGACACGCGCCCGGTGCGCGCGTTCGTGGTTGAGCGCGCCGCCATCCTGGTGGCCTGGTCCGGGATTCGACGACGCGCGGTCCGGCCGCGGGAACGGGCAACCGCGCCACACGTCTGTGTCATGCTCGCTATGGCGCGACCGGATGGCTGGTCATCGACCGAAGCTTGGCCGCCGCCCTCCCGGCTGAACCGCAGGGATGGGCCAGCGCCCGTAAGGAATGAGCCGTGGCCTTCGACCGCGACGACCACCCTGACCGCTTCACCGACGCCCAGCGGGCGGGTCTCGACGTCCGCCAAGCCGACCACGACCGCACCCTCGCCGCGATGCACGAGCTGGAAGCGGCGCTCGCGTCGGCCGCGCCGGGTCGCGAGACCGCGTGGCGAAATGCCGTGCTCGGCGCGCTCGACATCCTCGACGGTGCCACCTCGGCGGAGGAGGCCAACGCACGTCGGGCTGACAGCCTGCTCTCGGACATCGAGCGAACCCAACCGCGCCTCCGCAACCGCGTACGCGGGGTGCGGGCCCAGTACCGCCAACTCCGCGGGAGCCTCACCTCGCTCCGGCGCGAGTTGGCCGAACCAGGAAGCAGCGCCGTCGACTTCGCCGACCTTCGCCAACGACTCGCGTGGCTACTCACCGCGCTGCGCCACCAACGCGCGCGAGAGTCCGACCTCATCTACGAGGCGTACTACGAAGCGTTCAGGCGCGACATCGAAGAAGACGCTCGCCCGAGGTGACCAACAGCACCCGAGATCACGGCGACGAGGGTGACGACCTGTACGACGCGCTCGGCGTTACGTCGCGCGCCACAGGCGAAGACATAACCCGGGCGTACCGCCGACTCGCACGCGAGCACCACCCCGACACCAACCCCCGCGCTGAGCGCGAGCGCTTCAGCGACCTCACTGACGCCTACGACGTCCTTCGCGACCCAACTCGCCGCCGCGCCTACGACAGGACACGCACCGCGCGTGCCGGCGCCGCACGAGCCGCCGCTGGCGTTCGCATCCCGGTTCGCCGGGTCAAGCCAACCGAACGATTGCACCCAACCGGTCCCGCAGACAACACGCAGCCGCACGACGACCCACGGCCAGAACACGGTGAAATCGATCTGCCTCTTTCCTTCGATCAGGCGGCGCTCGGCACCACCGTCACGATGCCGGTCGACACTGACGTCCTCTGCCCTGCGTGCGCCGGTGGCGGCACGGAAACGACCGGACCAACAACCTGCCCCGACTGCGGCGGAGAGGGATCGACCGAGCGGCAGTCGGGCGGACTCAGGATCCGGTACGAATGCCCACACTGCGACGGGTCGGGCAAGGCGCGAGCGCAGCGATGCTCACACTGCGGCGGGCGGGGCCAGGTACGCGAGGTTCACGAGGTGACCGTGAGGGTTCCCGCCGGTGTCGACAACGGGACCCGCCTGCGATTCAACCTTCCAACCGTCACCGAACACCGCGAGATGTTCGCCGTGGTGAGCGTCGCCGACCATCCCTTCTTCGGTCGCCACGGCTTCGATCTCACGCTCCGACTACCGGTTACGCTCTCCGAGGCCGCGCTCGGCTGCGTCGCAACTGTCCCCACCCTACGCGGAGCAGTCGCGATCCGCATCCCTCCGGGAACACCGTACGGGCGAACACTGCGCGCACGCGGCCATGGAATACCTTCAGGTCCCACCCCGGGCGATCTCCTAATCACGATCGACATCGTGATCCCGGCTGAGCTGAACGAGCGACAGCGCGCCGCGCTAGAAGCCTTCGGTGACGCGACCGAGTCGCCCCGCAAGCACTTCGAGTCGGGGGATCCGTCATCGCCATTACAGCCTTGAAGAGTTGCTGGTGAGCTCTACGTCACGAACGCAAGTGCCGTTCTCTCGCTCTCACTGCTGAGCTTGGCGGAACACCTTGGGGCGGTCTGACGTCTGTATCCTGTTCCCGCTTCTGAGCGAGCGACTCCGTCGGATGCGTCGGCAGACGTCTCAGGCACGGCGTGGGTCGAGCCTGAGCTTTGGCCATCTGACACGCGCAGGACTGGCAGCGGGGATAAGCCGCGCTCTTGACCGACGGCGTCGATGTGACCAAGGTCGGCGAGCAGCGCGGACCAAATCGGGTGTGCAGATACATCCGTAGGTGGACTCCACCCAAGCCGCCGTAGCTCGCCACCGCACGAAGCGAGGTCGGCGACGGGTCTGAGTCCGATGCACCGCACGGCGTAGGTAGACATGACACCCGTTGCGGTGTCCGCTGTCGCCAAGCCTTCGCGTCGCGCGCGTGATCCATTGCTCAGTAACGAGTCGGCATCCGTCTCCGCTCTGACGAAGATGTTGGCGGCGGGACCGAAATCGACCTCGCACTCGTAGACGACGCGTGTTCCCCGGCCCTCGGACGTGAGACGAAACCACCATTGGATCCGCCGAGGCTTCGGCGGCACCGATGGCATCGACGTCTACGAGACGACCGCCGGTGCCTCGAACTGCACGATCTCGGACGCCGCCGTCATCTTGGTGGTGCGGCCCATTATTCGGATCTCCTCATCGGCCTCGAACTTGGCACCGACGCCGAGCGGGCCATCATCGATACGCCGCAGCGCCTTCAACTCGCCGCTGCCTGCCAGGGCAGCATCCCGCCGGAATCTCACGACGCTACGGAGGACCGCAACGCGTTGGTCAACTCAATCAGGCAGATCTGTATGCGCCGCCGTGCACCTCGCCACTACCGACGTTGTCCTTTGTCCGCGTGTATCTCAGGTATGCGTGCCGCAAAAAGTGTGCGCCGCAAGAGGCCTTCGTCGATTGCGGAACGCATCGCTTGGCGTTCGGCTTTGCGTTCTTCAAGAGCGTGCGTGCCGAGCAGGTCGACCAACTCATCTTCGTGCTCACGCCATCCATCGACCCACGCCTGTTGGGTCTGCGAGAACGCGGTCGTCACATCGATCGCCTCGACATCGATGAAACCGGCCGATGCCAACATCTCCTCATGTGGAGCCTCAGCCCAGACCTCGGGCGGGCCGTTCTTGATCGCTCGCTCTAACTCTGCCGCGGAGAGGCCTTCAGTCGGATGGATCGTGATGAACGCCATTCGACCTCCTGGTCGGAGCAGCCCAGCGCACGCTCTCAGCACGGAGAGCTTGTCGTGCAGTCAACACAGCGTGTCGGTGTGCACGAGCGCCTCGAACGAACCCTGCCGCAGCGGCAACGCCTCGCCACTCGCCGCAACGAAACCCACGAGGCGATCCAAGCCGTCGTGGCGGGCACGACGCATGCCGACTTCCAGGCCCTCGATGGGCACGTCGCACGCGACAACCCGACAACCGAAACTGGCCGCAAAACACAGCGCTGGCCAGCCACGCCCAGTTCCGATGTCAAGCACGCGCATCCCCCCATCGAGCCGTAGGCGCGCCGCGATGTCGTCGACCTGCGCGCGTGTCGTGTACCCGTTGGCGCCGTTGTCGCCGCCGATCACCTCCCGCTCGATCTCAACGAGCACATCCGACTCAAGGCCATACCAATCGCGAATGCGCTGGCGACTCTCCTGCTCACCGGTAGGCATCCCACCCCTCCTTCGATCACGATGCGCTCTGGTGCTGGGTTCAGGTGCGCCAGTTCACCTGGTACGCGTGGATCGGTTCTGAAAAGCCCTTCAGCTGGATGCTGCCACGATCCTCGAATCGGATCGACTTGCCGATGCACAGCTCGCGCACCGCGACCGAAACCGCGATCGTGTCCGGCGGCGTACTGTCGCAGAGACGGCGGGCTAGCTGCACCGCAGCACCGAAGAGGTCGTCGCTGTCGTCGGTCACCGGTTCCCCCGCGCTGATGCCGACACGCAACGCGAGGATCGGGTCCGCGTCGCTCTTCCTGCGGTCGAACGCATCCTGGATCGCGACCGCGCATTCGACGGCGGCGACCACTGAGTCGAACGAAGCCATGATGCCGTCACCGGTGTGTTTGATCTCACGTCCATCCTTCGCAGTCAACGCCTCACGAACGATGGTGTTGTGCTCCCGCAACACGACGAGGTGGGCATCGTCGCCGTACCGCTGGGTGTGCGCGGTCGACGCACACAGGTCGGTGAACAGGATCGCACGCACCGCGGACGCCGTGTAGGGCGTGCCCGGCGGTTGCTGCGGGATCGCACCTAAGAAATCGTTCAGCGGCCGCTCACCAACCTCTAACACGGTCTGCGCGCCTCCGCCGTGTGCACGCACGTGGCAGTCCACCACTGCCTCACGACTCGGGCCCTCGGCCAGACAGAACACTGAACCCGCGTCAGGGTCGAACCAATAGGTGTAGTAGCGAACGCCGAACTGCTCTTGGACCGCCAGGTCCTTCATATGATCGGCCGCGACATCTTCGGGCGAAGCGCCGGGCGAATCATGCCGATCGATGAACAGCGGCACGCGCCCAGCGTAGACGTGCTCGTGGCGCCCTGACACCGCACCCCGCCCAAGCGATCGTGCTCCGCAGCCTACGGCCGAGGCCATCCCGCTCACGTCCTCCAGTACCTGCCGCCGCCCTCGTCGTGCCGGTGGAGAGCCACCCGCGCCCGATTGCCAATCCGCGCTCGGCTCGCGTTCCATCTCAGCGGCGTCGGTACCCCCGCCTCGTTGAGGGCCTGGGCGATCCCCCTGATCGACACGCCCCTCTTCCGCATGGTCTCGATTCGTCGCACCATGTTCGAACGCATGACCGGAGGCCGCCCCAACCGCACGCCCTGCGCCCGCTTGACCGTGAGCGCGTCCTTCGTTGCTGGCCGATGAGCCGCCGCTCGAACTGCGAGAAGTTCGCCACCGAGTTGGCGATCATCTCCCCGGCCGCGGTGGAGGTGTCCACGCCCAGGTCGAGCGCCACCAGCGCCCAGCCCTTCTTCCACGACCGTTCCATGAGCCGGGTGAAGTCGGTCATCGAGCGCGAAAGCCGGTCGAGCTTGGCCACCACCAGCGCCTCGGCCTCGCCCTTCTCTACCGCGTCGAGGGCCTTGGCCAGCGCGGGCCTGCGCGCGGTGGTCTTGGCGCTGGCACCGGCGTCCTCGTAGATGTCGAGGAGCTGCCAACCGCGGCGCTTGGCCTCGTCGATAATCGCGGCCCGCTGCGCCGCCAGTCCGAGGCCGGAGTCGGCCTGCTCTGAGGTGCTGAGCAGCACTGCGGCGTGAGCGGAGCTACTTGGGAACGGTCGGGAACCCACGGAAGTGGCCGTCGAGAACCTTTGCCGCCTTGGCGAGCAGCGACGCCTCGGAGAACGGCTTGTCGACCAGCGCGACGCCGGGTTCGAGCCTGCCCTGTGAGGCCAGGACGGGCTGGGCGTAGCCGGACATGAACAGCACCTCAATGTCCGGGCGCAGCTCACGGACCCGCTCGGCGACTTCTTTTCCGAGCATCTTTGGCATGACGACGTCGGTCACGAGCAGGTGGATCTCACCCGCGTGGCGGGCGACGAGGGTGAGGGCATCGGGGCCATTTGCGGCGGTGATCACTCGATAGCCGTTGCGAGTGAAGATCCGCTCAGTCACCTCGCGGAGCGCCTCTTCGTCCTCCACGACGAGCACGGTCTCTCCCTTGGGAGTGCGTTCGTAGGGGGCGACTTCCTCGATCCACGCCGCGGCCTCGTCGGTCACCGGAAGCATGATGGTGAAGGTGGTCCCGGCACCGGGCTCGGATTGGATGCTGATGCTGGCCTCGGCCTGGGTGACGATCCCGTAGACGGTGGCCAGGCCCAGCCCGGTCCCGGCGCCGTCGCCCTTGGTGGTGTAGAAGGGCTCGAAGGCATGGGCGACCACATCGGCAGACATGCCCGCGCCCGTGTCGCTGACTCGTAGGCGCACGTGTTGTCCGGGGCGCGCCGGTGAGCCGCCGGCGACCGAGTCGGCGTCGACGGCGACGTTGGCGGTGTCGATGCGCAACGTGCCGCCGCCGGGCATCGCATCGCTGGCGTTGACCGCGAGGTTGACCAGCACCTGCTCGATCTGACCCGGGTCGGCGAGGATGGGCCACAGATCGTCGCCCAGGGTGATGACCAGCTCCATGTCTTCGCCGAGGGTGCGGCGGAGCAGCTCCTCGACCCCGGCCACCGCGGCATTGAGGTCGAGCACCCGCGGTTGGACCACCTCTCGCCGGGCGAAGGCGAGCAGCTGGTGGGTCAGGTCGGCGGCTCGTTCGGCGGCCCGTTGGATCTGTCCGACGTCGCGTTGCGCCACGTTGCGCCGCCGTTCCCAGTCGGGTGCGGACTCGACTGCGGCGGTGAGCTCTTCGGAGACGAAGGCGGAGTAGTTGAGGATCACCGCGAGCAGGTTGTTGAAGTCGTGCGCCACCCCACCGGCGAGCCGTCCGAGAACCTCCATGCGCTGCGTCTGTTGCAAGTGGGCTTCCAGGAGTTCCTTGTCGGCATCAGCCGCGAGCGCGTGCTCAACGACTTCTCGTGTCGACCGATCCGCCCGTGGCGCACCCCGTCTTTGAGACACCCAGCCGTTGATCACGCCGAGCGGCGTCGATCCGATGATCGCCTCGTGCGTTGATGCGAGGATCGCGGCCATTCTTTTGCTCGGAGCCGCGAGAAGCCTGTCCTTCGTAGCCTTGCTCATGCACCGTCCCACGGCCGCTCGCCAGGGCGTCTGCTGGGCGAAGCGACCATCACCCAGAGCGATCCGGCTGCAGCGCGCAGGGACTGGACATCGCGCCGGTTGTAACTTGACAAGATACCCGACCCAGGGGCCGAACCACGCAAACCGCCTATATTCCCGTTTCGGCTCGGGTCGTGCGCGAGGGCCCCGGTGACGGGACCGCTCCTGCACGGTGATGCCGAGCGAAGGGTCCAGTCTCCGGGGTCGATGGTGTAGCGGTTCTCGCGGAGCGACATAGGGACGCTCGGCGTCCTCCACTGGCCAGGACACGCGTACGGGTCGGGTGCGACCGCGTCGGCAGGCGCAGCGAGAGCGCCCTCGGTTCCCCGTCGGAAGTGGTCAGTCCGAGCGCGCCTCTTCATCATCGACGACTGCGCGGCTCTGTTCGGCCGCGTCGGCGTCGGGCACCTCGGGATCGGGGCTCTTGCGAACGGCGTCGTCGGACGACGAGGCGACCGCCCGTCGCTGATCCAGGAGGTCGGCCACCGGCACCTCCGGGTGGTCGCTAGCGGTGAGGTCGTCCTCGTCGTCGACGAGAGACTGCGCTTGCTCCAGCGCATCAGCTTCGGGCTTCGGCTCGTCCGACATGGTTCCTCTCTCAACGACGATTCGGCTTCGCTCGGAGTCTCCCTCTCTGAGGAGCCGCTCGCGTCGGCCCGCGAACATCACGAGTCAGGCTTGGGCCGCGATCGCCTGCCAACACCCTCCAACGCCGCCAGCATCCCCTCCAGTCGCCGCACATTGCGCCGCTCGGCTGGCGTGTCGGCGGTCAGCTCGCCTCGGTCGACCGCGCCCAGGAGGCGGCGCAGCATCTCGGCGGCCTCGCGTTGATCGGCCTGACGCATCGTTCGACGCTGCCACATCGGGCATGGCCTTTGGGTGACCCGTCAGGCGCCCGGCAACGTCGGCGACGATACGGCCATGCGGTTGACCAAGCGGTGGGTGATCGCCATCGGCGCGACGGTGGTCGTGCTCGCCGCGGCGTTGACCGCCTTCGCCGTCTCCCGCGGCGGCAACGGCGGCGAGGCTCACGCGCCGTCCGAGTTCGTCCCACGACGACGGTAAGCACCACGACCACGTCGACGACGACGAGCACGACCGCGCTCTGTTCAGTCCGGCCAGAGGTGCGGCGCCGACTCCGGCGTCGGCCCCAGTGTGGCCATGCTCCACGCCAGCAGCTCGCTCCGCGTGATGCCGAGGAACGCCACGAGCTTCTCCTCGATGACGTTAACTCGCGCGCCGAAGTCTCTCGTCAGGATCGCGGACCCCCTCGGCGGCCAACCATGCGCTGAGGGCCGCGGAGGTATTCGTTGCGCAGCTTCATCTCGGCCACCAAACTTCTCGTCGTCGCTCACGTCAGCGGCCTCTTGAACAGCACGAAGCAGCCGGGGGTCCCCTCCGCGAAGCCCACCGGGGCGCTTCGGTGACGCTCACGGCCTCCCAGCCGTCGGCACCTAGTTCGTTAAGAGTGCGGTCGAACCACGCCGGGTCCTTGGATGCAATCCGGCAAGCGTCCCCCACGATTTGTCGACACTGCGCCCGGGTAGATCTGTGCCCGTAGGATGACGATGGCCGATATCGCGTCTGCGCCGCGGAAGTTCTGGATCAACACCTATCACGGCGCGGGCGAGGTGATGGTCGGAGCGCACGGGGACCTCGACCTATCGAGCGTTCCCCGGCTCGAAGGCGCGCTCCACCGGGTGATCGAGACGGACGGCTACCGGGACATCATCGTCGACTTGGCCGACGTGCAGGTCATCGACGTGAGCGGCATCAGTGTGCTCTTCAAGTGGAGCCAGACCCTGCGCGCGCACGGCGTCGACCTCGTCCTCAGCGCGCCCAGTCCGAGCGCGCTCGTGGCGCTGCGGGGATCGGGTCTGTACGAGATGTTCACGATCACTCGGACCTGACCGACCAGCAACTTGCATTCGAAAAGCGCGCCTCGGCGGGGTAAGTCCGAGGAGGTGGCCATGGAGCTGGAGCAACGTTTCACACCCACGCCCGAAGGCGCCCGCGCTGCGCGTCACTTCGTCCAAGCCGTGCTCGACGACCTCGACCCCGACATCTGCCACGTCGCGATGCTGCTCACCAGCGAGTTGGCCACCAACGCCGTGCTCCACGCCCGCACCGACTTCGAGGTCACAGTGGCACGCGGGGAGGACGCGCTGCGGATCGCGGTGACGGATGGGAACACCCGCCTGCCCCAGCCCGGCATGGCCCCGGCCGACGCCACCACCGGACGGGGGCTGGCCCTGGTCGACGCCCTGGCCAATGCCTGGGGAGCCGACCGTCACGGCCGGGGCAAGACCGTGTGGTTCGAGGTGCGCCCGCTCAGCCGTCCACGGTGAGGACGCTCGCCACACCGCTGACCTCCAGCGCCTGGCGGACCTGGGGGCGAGGCGAGCGGAGACACAGTCCTCTGCCCTCCGGACTCAGCGCCTTGTACGCCCGCAGCAGGACGCTGAGTCCTTGGGAGTCGATGAACGTCACTCCCGAGAGGTCAACGGTCACGTCGCCTTGACCGGCGGCGATGGCCTGGGACAGGGCCTCCCAGAGCCCGGGGGCACTGGCCATGTCGATCTCCCCGGCGGCGACGACCATCCGGGTCCCGTTCAGCCCGACTAGGTGGAACTGCTCCACCCCGGACCCGGGCGTGGTGCGCGGTTGCTGGTCGAAGTCTTGTCGTTGTAGCTCCATGACAACCTCCGAGGCGCTTCTCCAACCGACATCAAATTTACCTCGACCGGACGCGGAGGGACACCGCGATCACCCGGTGGAGTCGCATGAGCGTTACCTCTGGGACCGCCACCTCATCGCCTCAAGCGACCCCGGCGAAACCCGAGGCGCCGAGCCCCCCGAGGCGTTGCCAACGGTTCCTTCCTGGCGCCTTGCTATTGGCTGCGAGCCGCTCCGTCCGCACTAGGCAGGGAACGACCTCTGTGCCCTCACCCAGCGACGGGCGGGGGTTCCCTTTTCGCCTCCCTGTCGACGAGCTGGCAAAGCTTCACGACGCGCCAAAGCGCGACTCGATCCGGGCGGTACCCGCGCGCGTTCGCGTCTGGCGGACTTGGCCGCGCTCGACGATCAGTGCTCCACGGCCCGCACGACGAGCACCGGGCACGGTGCGTGACGCAGGACGTACTCGCTCACCGAGCCGAGGTGCACGATGCGCCCGAGCAGCCCTCGTCCGTGTGACCCGACCACGATGACCTCAGCCTCCTCGCGCTCGGCGACGGCACAGATGGTCGCGCCAGCGTCGCCGAGTTCCACACGACGCTCGACCGAACCCTTCGCCCCGAGCACCGCGGCCGTGCGCGCCAGTGCCGCGTGGGCGTCTGCTTGGAGCTGCGCCCAGTCGCGCTCCATCTCCTCGGGTGTCTCGACCGACCCCTCGAAGCCGCCCGCGTCATCGCCGGGAACGTCGCTGTAGACGCACAGGAGCAGGACCTCGTCCATCAGCGCGAGAACATCCTGCGCCCGACGCGCCGCGTCGATTGCAAGCTCGGAACCATCGGTGGCGATCAGTACTCTCATCGCAGACCGCTCTCGGGAAGAAATTGAATCGCGCGATTGGGTGCGCGACCGTGCTGGTGCTGGACGCATGAAGCCATAGCTGTTCCGTTACCCCGTTCACGAGCACCCCGAACTGCGAGAACGTGCGCCGCGGTGGGCTGAGGCGCGACACCGTCGGGCATCGGGGTCGGCGCATCCTGTTGGAACGAGAGGGGGGCACTGCGACGTGATGGCGATGTCGAACATCGTG
>VAWU01000064.1:4831-40401 GCA_005888325.1 Actinomycetota bacterium | reverse complement strand
CGAATCACCAGCTCGGCGTAGCGCACCGCCAGCGGCTGCCCACTGTCCTGCCACACCTCCAGCACCAGCGAGGTCGTGCGGTCGGGACCGAACAGGCTGTTGCCCCGCAGGAGCTGTCGACCCTGGCTCAACTGGGCCAGCACCAGGGCGTCGATGGCTTCGCTGTGCAGCGGCTCTTGGCCAGGGATCTTGGTATGGCTGAAACGAGTGCCCGCAGCAATGGTGCTGTCCCAGTCGACGCGTAGCAAGACCTCGTACCAGCCATCGGTGTCGAAGACCACACCCTCTTTGGCCACGCGCACATGCGGCGAGCCACCGGAGGACTCCAGTTCGATGGGCGTGAGTTGGCGATCGGCGATCGCGACGGGTCGCATCGTGGCAAATCGGATCTCGTCACCTGTGGCCATGACCATGAACCTAGATGGCAGGCGTCAATGGGACGCGGCCGACGGGTCGTTCTGTGACGACACGGTCTCGGGGACGAGTCGCGCCGTGCCCCCACCTGGGCGGCGACTCGTGTCTCCCGCGCTGGTCATCCGGGTGAAACGGCTTGGGCACGGGTCATGCCATGACCGGCGTCCCGGAGATGACCGTATGCGAAGCGATCATCCGCTGATGGAGGTCGATGCCGGACCTGACGCGCTATTCCACCCCTGGAGCTTTCCGGCCGACAGGCCGATCGGGCGCCCGTCGCACGTAAGGGGGCAGGAACGCGCGGTCCTGAAGTAGTGCCGGAAGCGGTGCGCGTGCAGGCAAGCCCTTGTAGCGCGTGGCCGCGGTTGACGGGCGGTGTTGCGCCAGCACGTCGACGAGGTAGGCCTCGATGTGCTCGCGCGTGACCGCGCTGGCGATCGTGGGCATCCCCCGCGCGGCCAGGAACGTGGCGAACTGGCGCAGTGTCTCGGTGTAGCCACCGATGGTCCGAGGTGACTTGTTCTCGGCCACCAAGCTGATGGCCCACGACTCCGCGAGCCGGGCGATGGACCCGACCTCGGTGTCGGCGGCGTTGTGGTTGGTGGTGAGCATCTCGTTCTCCTCCAGTTAGGAGGTGTTGATCCGGTGTGCTCACCGTCCCATCACTGCGGCGCAGGTGGGTGACTCCTCTGACCTGCGACAACGCGGGTGTTGTGGGCGCTGAGGGACTCGAACCCCCGACCTCCTCCTTGTAAGGGAGATGCTCTAGCCAGCTGAGCTAAGCGCCCTCGAAACCGCCCTTGACTCGGGATCTCGCGGCGGAGATCGCTCTCACGTTCGAGTTCAACGCTCGGAGAGAAGATAACCATGGCCGTGATCACCCGACCGCGGGCGACGGTTCCCGCCATCAGCGTAGATGACCTCATCCCCTCCTTCCGCTTGTCGCTCAAGTCACGTCGAGAACGCGGGAGGCCAAGGGTGTTAGTTGGCCCCGCGTCCCCCTTGGGGAATGCGACAGGCGGGGCGGTACGAGGTCGCACCGACGTACCGCCTCCATTCATCGCGGGTGAGCTGACGGTTGGCCACCCGGCATGCCAAACGCGCCCAAGTGGCAGTCCGCAGGTCCCAGCTCGTGATCACGACGCGATTGCCGTTCGGGTCGGCGCCTGTCTGCGACACGAACGCCACGATCAGAGCACGACCCGACGGGTCGAAGGCGATGCTCGTATCAAAGTAAGTCTGACTCGTTGCCTGGTCAGGCGTGAGTTGATCACCTGTCATCAGTGCTCTCCCGATGAGCAAGCCCGACTGAACGTCCCAGAGGGTGACGCCGTCTTGGCCTGCGGCCGCCAAGACCGTGCCATCGCGGCTGAAGGTGACGCGGCGTACGGATCTCGCCGCAAGCGACTCACCTGTGGATCGGGCGCGCCGAAGATCCCAGAAGGCAACTCGGCGGTCGTCGGCCCATGCGAGCACGTGTCCGTTCGACGCGAAGCTCACTGCGGAGCAACAGTCCTGCCGTCCTCCGGGTCCACGGAGCCGTCGCCCGGATGCAACGTCCACAAGGCCGCTTCGCCGGCTGACCCGCCGCCGACGCCGGCGAGCGCCACGGTCTTGCCGTCGGGGCCGAACGCGATGTCTGAAGGCAGCGTGATGTCGGTCGGTACCGGCCAGTGTGGTCTGGGCGCGCCTGACCGCACGTCCCACAGCGCGACGGCTCCCGGCCCTGCGTGGCTGGGTGAGCACGCAGTCCCAAGCGTGCGATTCCCTGGAGCAACAGCCATGCTGACGACATTGCAGTCCGGAGGCAGCTTGCTGGCGCGCCCGACTGTTCGTCGGGAGGCCACGTCCCAGAGCTGGACGGCCCCCTCCTCGTTGATCGCGGCCAGGAGCCGACCGTCCGGACTGAACACGAGCGGCGTGAACGGCTTCGCCGTTGTTACGAGGCTGTTCTGGCGAACGGGCCGCGAAGGCTGCACGTCGAGGACCTCGATCCCGGACGTAGCACCCTTGACAGCAGCGAAGCTACCGAACGGATTGAGTCCCACTACGCCGCCCGGGCTATCGATTTGCATCACGCGTTTGGCGAGCAGCGGATCTTCTCGAGTGGCCCACAGCCGCACGGTGCCATCGGCGGTCGCCACCGCGAGGATGCTGCCGTCCGGGCTGAAGTCCGCCGTCTCCCGCACTCCCTCCATGCCCGTCACCAGCGGAGCGGGCAGACGATTCCCCACCGCTGTTCCGGAGGTGGCGTCCCAGAGCTGCACCGATCCGTCACCCGCTCGCGAGGCCAAGAAGCGTCCGTCTCGGCTGGCGGCAATGAGCTCGTCATCGGCCGCGAGCGTCGGCAACTTGCCTCGTGTCATGGCCCTGCCGGTGACGGTGTCCAACTCGATGATCGGTGCCACGGAGCCGACGTCGAGGGCAGTCAAGCGAGCGTTGTCGGGACTGAACGCAAGCTTGAGGCTCACGAATCCCCCGATCGAGCTGGAGCCAGGGCCCCGCCATGGTGGAGTGCGTAGCGCGCCCGTTCTCGAATCGCGGACGGCGATCGTAAGGCTGTCGTGCAGACCGATTTCCAAATGTGCCGATGCCAACAGCGCTCCGTCCGGGCTGAAAGCGATTGCCTGAGCCCCTTCGTCGAATGTGCTCAGCGCGCCGCCGGTAGCGAGGTCGAAGAGCTTCGTCGAGTGAGACCCACCCACCGCAAGGACACGCCCGTCGGGGCTGAATGCGAGGGCGGAGCCTTCGAGCGATCCCGTCTCCAGTTGAGTGCCGAAGGGCCGTCGTTCTGGGAGGTCCATGAGTCGGATGCTTTCTCGCGACTGGCCTGCGGCGGTCGTGATCGTCGTCGCGCTGGCCAGAACCTTGCCGTCCGGCCGAACTGCGAGCTCGTGGACAAAGCCCCCATCTGGTGACGTCGGCGGTGACAGCTGGCGGCCACTGACCATGTTCCAGAGCCCTATCCCGTCGGAGGCGGCAATCGCGAGAAGGTTCCCGTCGGGGCTGAACTGCACCTTGTAGGGAACCCGCAAGCCATACAGGAAACGGCGCAGCGTCGGCTGCGCGAGCAGGCCGGCAAGCAGGCTGCCGCGCGCCTGGGCGTTCGGCTGCACGTGGTTCGCCTCCACCGCCAGGAGGAGACCCAAATCGATCTGTTCACCGCTCATCGCGTTGAGGGCGCTGGCGGCGAGCTGGCGCGAGAGGTTCGTGGTTGCCTCGGCTTCAGCCCGCCGCTCCGCACGACGTGAACTGCGAGCATTTCGAATGGCGGATCCGCCGCTGATCGCCGCGGCGAGAAGCAAGACGACGAGAGTGATCACGGCGGCCCGGGCAAGCCGGATCGCACGACGATGGCGCCGGACATCTTCGGACTCGAGCTCGTCTTTGGCCATGCCATGTATCGGCGCGGCAAGCTCGGCTACGGCTTGTCGGAAGCGCGAATGCCGGAGGTCGAGTTGAGTCTCGTCGCGCGCCCAACGAAGATCGAGATGCCGGGGTTCCTCCTCAAACCGTCCGAGGAGTGCGGGCGGCAAAGCCGACGAGAGTGGCGAGTCGTAGTCCTTGCGCGCAGTGGACCAAACCAGCAGGCCGTCGGTAACGACAGGCAGGATGCGCTCGCATCCCGGTGCTCGCACCAGTACTCGATCTCGCGATTGACCCACGGAGAGGCAGCCGCCTCCGGCGAGGCCATGAGCAGGAACCATGCCGACTCGTCGAGGGCGCGAGCGATCGATCCCCACAGCTGAGGGTCTACGGACAAACCCGTGTCGTCACGAAAGACCCGCAATGCCCAGCGCCGGTACCACGGCCGGGCCAGGCGCTGCAGACCGGTCTGCACTGCGGGTGCGAGACGCCCGTCGGCCGCGTGCGAATAGGAGATGAACGCGTCGTAGGCGGAACCCGAAGTCGACATCGAATGGTCGCCCCCTCGTCGCCCGGTTCGACGTACGCGCATCACAGCTCGGCCGTGCCCAGCTCCTCGAGGACCTCCAGCAACATGCCGGCGGCGCGGGTGGGAGCGTACGCCGCTTGCAGGGCACCCGGGACGCCGTCGACCCACGCGCGACGGTCGCGGCGTCGAGTTGGTCGATGGCTACCACGAACCCCGAGGCGTGCGCCCGCTCGAACGCACGCAGGTGCTCGGTGGCGATCTGGGTGAGGCGGCCACCCAGGTCGTCGGGTCACACGTCTTCCTCGGACCGCACCCGCACACCGGCCGTGCGCAAGGCGACCGTGGTGACGCCCTCCTCGCCGCAGGACGGCGACCGCGCCTTGAGCACGGCATCCGTGGCCGAGGTGGCCGCTGCCAGCGCGACCGTGGCCCGCGCCCCGCGCACGAACGCGTCGGTGACGTCGACCCCGCCGTCGGTGACCACACGCCCGTCGGAGTGCGCCTCAGCCGCAGGTCGCGGTGTCGCGAGGCCACCCATCGTCTCGGGACACACGGGGATCAACCGATAGCGCGACGCGAGCGCCCGGACGACGTCGGACGGGTTGGCCTCGCCGCGATGGTTGCACCGAACCCCGAGCAGACACGCGGATACCAGGATCGCGGGGCGGGCGGGGCTACCCTCGGACACGGACCGACGCTACTTGGGAGTTCTACCGCGATGATGAGCCGCAGCGAGAACGACGCCGGCGAGGATCTCGTCCGTCAGTATCTGCGCGAGATCGGCTCGTACGACCTGTTGACCGCAGCCGACGAGGTGGAGCTGGCTCGAGCGATCGAGGCAGGCAACAAGGCGAAGCTCGAGCTCGACAGCGGAGCGACGCTCGGCGCGGCACGACGGCGCGAGCTCGAGTGCACGGCGACGACGGGCATGGCCGCCACGAAGCGCTTCATCCAATCCAACCTCCGCCTCGTGGTCTCGATCGCGAAGCGCTACCAGTCGTCGGGACTGCCCCTTCTCGACCTGGTGCAGGAGGGCAACCTGGGACTCATGCGCGCGGTCGAGAAGTTCGACCACCGCAAGGGGTTCAAGTTCTCCACCTACGCCACCTGGTGGATCCGCCAGGCCATCAGCCGCGCCATCGCGGACAAGGGCCGCACGATCCGCGTGCCGGTGCACATGGTCGAGACCGTGGCTCAGGTCGGGCGGGCCGCAACGAGACTCTCCCGCTCGCTCGGACGCGAGGCCACGCCCGAGGAGATCGCGCGCGAGACGGGTCTCACCCCCGATCGGGTGGTCGAGGCGCAGCGCGTCGCTCCCGACCCTGTCTCACTGTTCGAGCAGGTGGGAGACGACAACGCCGAGCTCGTCGACTTCCTCGAGGACCGCAACGCGGAAGCACCCTTCGAGGCGGCGGCAGCTGCGATACAGACGAGCGAGCTCCGTGCCGTGCTCCGATCGCTCTCCGACCGTGAGCAGCGCGTGCTCGAGCTGCGGTTCGGGTTGATCGGCGAGCGTCCCCGCACGCTCGAGGAGGTGGGACAGGAGTTCTGTCTCACGCGCGAGCGCATCCGTCAGATCGAGGCGAAGGCGCTGTCGAAGCTGCGCCACCCCTCGACGCCCCCCAGCCTGCGTGACCTAGCCGCGCTCTGACGCCGCCCGGGCCAGCGAGGCCAGGGCACCCGCGGTCTCGTGCTGCAGGTCGGGCAGCTCGTCGCGCGGGAACCATCTCGCCTCGACGATCTCCGGCGAGCTGGGGCGCACGGTGTCGAGAGACGCCGCCGCGATCGGGCGTGCGCGGAACACGATGTCGACGCGCCGCGCGCGCGGGTCGACGACGACCGCGGGCTCACCGATCGTCTCGATATCGAGGGCCACCTCCTCGCGCGCCTCGCGGCGCGCCCCGGCCGCCGGCTCCTCGCCGCGGGACAGCAGCCCTCCCGGCACTCCCCACTGCCGACGGTACGAATGCCGAACGAAGAGAAGCGTGCCGTCAGGACGTTCGATGACGCACATGGCGCCGACAGTGAACGAGGGGTAGAGACGACGCACCGCGAACCGACGCGCCGGCCGGGGCAGGCGTCGAAACATGTGAAGGAGGAGCAGATGGCCCCGACGCAACATCCCAGCGATGCTAAACGCCTGGCGTGCGCGGTCTGATCACCCGCGCTCAGCCGCGCCGCTACGGTTCCGTCGTGACCGTGTGGTTGGGCACCGCGGGTTGGTCGTACTTCCCCGACTGGGTCGGCTCGTTCTACCCACCGGGCACGCAGCCCGCCGACGCCCTGGCCCGCTACGTCGAGGCGTTCTCGTTCGTCGAGATCGACTCCTCCTTCTACGCGGCCCCGGCCGCGCCGACGGTCGAGCACTGGGCGGAGGTCATGCCGCCGGAGTTCCGCGTCAGCGTGAAGGCGCCGCGCGAGCTCGTTCAGGAAACCGGCCTGTGCCCGCCCGAGCCCGCCTTCGCCCACTTCCTCGAGCGGCTCCTCGCCCCACTGCACTCGCGTCTCGCGTGCGTGGTCGTCCAGCTGCCTCCGTCGTTCGCACGCGAGGGCGAGACCGAGGCCGCGCTGCGCGGCTTCGTCGCCCGCTGGGCGCCCGTCGCACCGCTCGCGGTCGAGCTGCGCGACCCGTCGTGGCTGGACGACGAGATCCTCGCGCTCCTCGGTGACCACGGTGTGACCTGGGTGTGCAACGACCTTCCCGCCATGCCCCGCGCTGCCGCGCGGGCGTCGGCGTCGCCCGTCTACGTGCGGCTGCTCGGCCCTCATCGCGGGCTCGACGGGAAGGCCCACGTGCAGCGGCCTCAGCCCGAGAGTCGGAGCTTCTGGGCGGACCGGTTGGTCGAGTGGGACGACGCCGGGGTGGACGACGCGTACGTCGTCGTCAACAACCACTACGAGGGCCACGCTCCGGCGACGGTGCGCGCCCTCGCTGCCGAGCTCCGGGAGCGACACGTCGCGGTGGCTGTCGGCCCGGGCCGTCCGGCCGGCCAGCAGCCGTTGTTCTGAACGCCTGCACACGCGCCTACGCTCACAGGCAATGGCCGCCATCGACGTCGCCGGTTACGTCACCGAGCTGAAGGACCACGCGGTCGACCACGGCTTCCACGTGCACGACGAGCGCCACTTCGTGGAGACGTACTCGTTGCGTCAGGTGTGGGAGGTCGACCTCCATCCCGAGGAAGGCTGCAACGGTCCCCTCGACCTCCACCTCACGCTGGAGGTCGAGCCGCGCATCCTCCTCGCGTTCGAGGACGTCGTCGCCGAGCTGGCCGACGACGACGACCCGCCCGACGAGTTCCACTTCCCCCTCCAGTTCACCTGGGCGCTGCCGCCGCTGCCCAGCGGCCCCGACCTCCTCGTCCTCGCGACCGAGCTCGCCGGCATCGGTGGGCCCGACCTGCCGCTCGAAGTGTCTGCGATCGACTCGTTCGGCTCGGTCACCGACGCCGCGGAGCGCAGCCTCACCATCGTCGCCCGGCAGCAGGTCTCCCTCGCCCGGGTCCTCGCGGGCGAGGAGCTGCTGTGCGACGTCCTCGACGCGTGCCTCAAGGTCAGCCGCTACCTGCTCGAGCGCGCGCCCGCCTGGTTGGGCTGACGCTCGGGACAGCCCGCGGCTCAGGGAGTCTGCAGCGGCGCGAGCCCGGCCATCTCGTCCATGGCCGCGAGGCGCGCGTCGTCGTCCATCGTCGTGGCCCGCTCGGCCGCGTCGAGCGCGAGCGGCAGGAGCCCGAGGTCTCCCGGTGTGCAGAACGCGTGCACGCCCGGCGTGGACAGCGCGAAGTGCACGCCTCGCGCGATCGAGTCGGGCTCGCGCCGCGGCTCGTACCACGTGGTCGCAAATCGATCGCGGTCGTCGTCGCCCCACGGTTGGCGGGCCACCGCCTTGATGGCCATGACGCCGAGGTCGCGCTCTGCGCAGATCGAGAGAAGCTGCTCGGCCGCTCGGCGGTAGTCGACATCGGCCCACAGCCGGGGGTAGACGGGGAACATCACGGTGTCGAGGTCGTAGCGGTCGAGCGCCTCAACGAAGGTCGCGGGCGCGGCGAGGCCGTGGCCGGTGATACCGACGAAGCGCGTCAACCCCTCGTCGCGCGCGCGCATGATCGTGGCGGCTGCGTCACGGCGCTCGTCGAGCACGTCGACACCGGTGACGGCGTGCATCTGGTAGAGGTCGACGTGGTCGGTGCCCAGTCGCTGCAGCGACTCGTCGAGCTGGGCGCGCACGCCGTCAGAAGCGCGGCGGGTGGTCTTCTCGCCGATGAACAGCCGGTCGCGCACCGGTGGGACGAGGGGGCCGACAGCCCGCTCGGCCTGGCCGTAGCGCGGGGCGATGTCGAGGTGGTTCACCCCCCGCGCCAGTGCCGACGCGAACGCCGGCTCCGCCTCGTCGGTGGTGGAGAGGGCGAAGGCCGCCCCGCCCAGGATGGCCACGCTGCTCTCGTGACCCGTGCGACCCAAGCGTCGACGCTGCATGGCCGACAGTATGCGTCGGCGGCCATGATCTGCGCGTGGGCCCGCTGCTCGTCCGTCGCCTCGCGCTGCTGGTCACGGTGCTGACGTTCGCCGGTGCCGGGCTCGCCGCCTGCAGCAGCGGCGCGAAGCCCGAGTCGTCGCCACTCGCGCTCACCGCGCTCCGCGCCGAGGCCGACCCGGTCCGGGGTGGGCGCATCGTCGACGGGGAAGGGCGCGAGGTGCTCCTGCGAGGTGTGAACGTGAACGCCCTCGCCGAGTACTGGAAGGGCGTCGACTTCCCGACCACGTTCCCTCTCGCCTCTGATGACACCGCGCGCATGCGCTCGATCGGTTGGGACGCGGTGCGCCTGCTCGTGTCGTGGTCGCGCATCGAGCCCGGCCCCGGCCACTACGACGAGGCGTACCTCGACCAGGTGGCGCGCACCGTCCGTCGCCTCGGACAAGCGGGGCTCTACTCGATCATCGACTTCCATCAGGACGCGTGGGGCCCGGCGACGGCCGCGCGGCCGGGCGAGCGGTGCGTCCCGCCCGCCGTGCCCGGTCTCGGCTGGGACGGAGCGCCGGCCTGGGCGACGCTCGACGGTGACCTGCCCCGCTGCACCTTGGGCGCGCGCGAGATCAACCCGGCGACGATGCGCGCATGGCAGGCCTTCTTCACGGACGAGAAGGCCTCCGACGGCGTGGGCGTGCAGACGCGTTACGTCGCCATGCTCGGCCACGTTGCCGGCCGCTTCGCCCGCTCGCCAGAGGTCGCCGGATACGACCTCATGAACGAGCCCAACGCCTTCGTCCCCGCTGACAACCAACGCCTCGCCACGATGTACCGGCTGGCGGTCGCCTCCATTCGCCGGGCGGAGCGAGCCGCTCACGGCTCTCCCCACCTGATCCTGTTCGAGCCGTCCGCGCTGTTCTCGGCCATCGGCTCGGGCCCGCCCCCGTCGTTCAGCCGCGACGCCGACCTCGTCTACGCACCTCACATCTACACCGGTGGCTTCACGGGTGGACCGATCACACGCGCGGCCTTCGAGACCGCACAGCGCGAGGCGCGCGCGCTCGGCGGGGTACCGGTGTTGTCCGGAGAATGGGGTGCCGACCCCGCCCGCGCCTCGCGACCGGACGACAGCTACTTCGTCGAGCATCAGCAGCTCCAGGACGACTTCCGCGCCGGCGCCACCTTGTGGACCTGGAGAGAGAGCTGCGGCGATCCCCACAAGGTGAGCGACCTGCGAGCCGGCCGGGTGCCCGGCGTGTGGGGCGAGTTCGAGGTGGACTGTCACGACAACTCGGTGACGGGCACGCGCGACGCGCTCGTCGCGCAGCTGCGCCGCGGCTACGTGCGCGCCGCCCCCGGCAGGCTCTCCCGCACCCGCTGGGACCCTGACCGCGCCAGCCTCGAGGCATCCGGGCGGGCGGGCAAGAACGGCGGCGGCGATGGCGCCCGACTCGTCGCGTTCCACCCCGCGGCCCGCCCCGCCGACGTGCGGGTCACCGTGCGGGGGCTCGACGCTCCCGATCTCCTGGCCGTGCGAGGCGGTGGCGTGCTCATCTCGGCCCGCGCCCACGGTGGCGCGTGGTCGATCAGGGTGGCGCGCCTCAACGGGCGGTGATCGGCGCTTAGGCTGGACGGGTGTTCACGGCGCGTATCCGCCTGACCGGAATCCTCGGCGTCGTCGGCGCGACCGCCCTGCTCGTCGCGGGCTGCGGTGGCTCCTCGGGGTCCGCCGCGCGGCCGACGACGAAGGCCAGGATGGAGATCGTGGCGCCCACGCCGAACGCCGTCACCGGCCCCGACTTCATTGTCAAGGTCGACGTGCTGGGCGGCCGGGTCGTGAGGCAGACGACGGGCAAGCTCACCTCCACCGAGGGCCACGTCCATCTCACGCTCGACGACACGCCCTACGTGATGTCCTTCAGCAAGGAGCAGGACTTCCACAACGTCGCTCCCGGCCAGCACTCGCTGCAGGCGGAGTTCGTGGCCAAGGACCACGCGCCCTTCACCAACCGGCCCCGCGCCTTCGTAAGCTTCAACGTCCAAGGTTGAGACCGCAGCCGGCGACGACGCCGTCGGACACATGGGCGCTTTCCGGCGGTGCGGTCGCGGCCGCGGGCTGCGTTCTCCTTCTCGTGCGACCGCAACTGCTGCGCGCGTCGTCGAACCCGACCGCCACGATCATCGTCGTCTTCGTCGCACTGCTCGCCGTCGGCCTGGCCTGGCCCGTCGGGCGCGAGCCCGCCGTGGCCGTCCGGACGACCGCGCTCGTCGTCGGGCTCGGCATCGTCGCGTTCGCGCTCGGGCGGCTCATCGGCGGCGGCACCGCCCCCGCCTCCCCCACCGCGAGGATCGTGGCGCTCAACACGCTCGCGGCCGTGGCCGAGGAGGCGTTCTTCCGGCGGCTCGTCTACAGCGCGCTCGTGGCGTCGGGCCCGGTCTTCGCGGTGGGAGGCTCCGCGCTGCTGTTCGCCCTCGTCCATCTGACCGTGTACGGCGCATGGGTACTCCCGATCGACCTGGCCGCAGGTCTCGTACTCGGCTGGCAGCGGTGGGCCGGCGGCTCGTGGCGTGCGCCCGCGATCACGCACGCGTTCGCCAACCTCCTGGTGGTGATCTGATTGCGTCGACTGGCCGCGCTCATGTTGACCGTGCTCGTCGTCACGACCGCGTGCGCAGGTGGCGGCGCGAAGCGCGACGCGCTCGTGCTCGGCGCGATCTACCCGACCTCGGGTCCCCAACAGGTCGGTGGCACCGACGAGGAACGGGGCGTCCGTCTCGCGGTCGAATGGGCCAACACCCACGGCGGCGTGCAGGGACGCCCGGCGCGGCTCGAGACAGCTGACGTCCCGCGGCCCGAGGCGGTTCCCTCGGCGATGCGCATGCTGCGCGACCGCGGCGCACGCGTCGTCGTCGGCAGCCATGGCAGCGCGACGTCGGTCGCGGCCGCGAAGGTGGCCGGTGAGACGGGCATGATGCTCTGGGAGACGGGTGCCGTCGGGGGGGCGACGCCCGTCGCGAACGGCGGCCGCAGCTTCTTTCGGCTCGCGCCGATGGGCGCCAACCTCGGTCGCAACGCCATCGCCTTCGTCCGCGACGAGCTCGCGCCCGAGCTGAAGCCGGCCGCTTCCCTCCGTTACGCGGTCGTCTACGTCGACGACCCCTACGGCCGCTCGGTGGGGAAGGGCGCGCTCGACGAGGTTCGAGGCAGCGGCCAAGTCCTGTCCGCGTCGCTCCCCTACGACGCGAGCCGCGCCGACTTCGCGACGATCGCCCGCCGGCTCGCGGAGACGCGCACCGATGTGCTGTTCGCGGTCTCCTATCTCGACGACGGAGTCGCGCTGGTGCGCGCGCTCACCACGGCCAAGGTGCCGCTCGTCGCCAGCATCGGCACCAGCTCGAGCTTCTGCCATCCCCAGTTCGGCCAGCGGCTCGGCCGGCTGGCGGTGGGCATGTTCGCATCCGACAAACCCGATCAGGCCCACGTGCGTCCCGACGCGTTGGAGCCCGAGGGCCGGCGGACGCTGGCGTGGGCGAGCGCGCGCTATCAACGCCGCTACGGCAAGAACATGAGCGCAGAGGCACTCGGCGGGTTCTCCAACGGCTACGGCCTGCTCGCCCACGTGCTCCCTGCGGCGACCTCGTTCGCCCCGACCGCCGTCGCGCGCGCCGCGCTCTCCACCAAGCTGCCGCGTGGCGCGCTCGCCAACGGAGGCGGCCTCGACCTGGCGCCGCCCGGTGCACCGGACGAGGGCGAGAACCGCAGGGCGGCCGGCGTCATCTGGGAGTGGGTGGCGCCGGGCGAGCGGGCGGTCGTGTGGCCCGCACTGTTCGCCACGCACGCGATAGAGCCCCTGCACGCCGGGTGAGCGCGAGCGTGGCCGCCCGACGACGACGGCCTGCCCTCATCGGGTTGGGACTGGCCGCGGCCTATGCGCTCGTGTGCCTCACGACGCTGCGCGTCACGGGCCACGACGTGCGCCCGCTCTTCGAGGGCGTCGGGCCCAGCTCGCCGTACCGCTGGGTGAATCCTCCGAAGGAATTCGCGCCGGGAAACGTCAAGCCCGGCGCATCGAGCACCGACGTCGACCTCCTCGCCAACGGATCGAAGGCGTCCGGGCTCCTCAGCTCCGACAGCCAGCTCGTGATCAACCTCCAAGCAGGTGCCGTGCCCGCGAACGCGGGTGACAACCGGGTCACGGTCAAGTTCGTGCCCCTCGACGCCTCCAAGCTCGGCAGGCTCACCCCTCCGATGCGGCCCGACGGCAACGCCTACCGCGTCGAGATGAGCTACAAGCCGTCGGGAGCCCCGGTCGCGACGCTGACCGCACCCGGCAACGTCCTCGTCGTCGTCCCCGAGCCCGCGGACACCATCTTGTTCTCCGAGGACGGTCGAGCGTGGAAGCAGCTCGCCTCACGACACGAATCCGCTTCCGGCGCCGAGAGCGCTGCGTTCGCCAGCCCCGGCTATTACCTCGCCGGCACCCGTCAACCGCTGCCCTCCCCCGTGGGGACGTCGGGCCGCGGGTACGGCACCGTCGTGGTCATCGTCGTGGTTGGCCTCCTGGCCATCGTGCTCGCGTGGACGCCGTACGTGCGGCAACGGCTACGCACACGCCGGTCGTCGCGAAAGCAGTTACAGCGAGGCGCCCGGGCGTCGCGCTCGCAACGCCGCCGGTGAACCGGGCGCGTCTCGCGCGAAGTCTCGCGGCAATCGCGCTCGTCGCCGGTGGAGTCGTCGCGACCACGCCACCGGCGGACGCACATGCCGTCACCGGCGTCCAGGCAACCAACTACAAGAGCGAGATCGTCGGCGTCACGGACCCCGCCGGGCAGCTCGACGTTCGTCTCCTCGATCTCGGCCGACGCATCGAGCTCGTGAACCGCGGTCCCACCGACATCGTCGTGGTCGGCTATGCGGGCGAGCCGTGGCTGCGCGTCGGTCCCCGAGGTGTGTTCGAGAACACGTACTCCAACAGCGCGTACCTGGAGCGCCAGCGCCCCGGTCGACCGACCGGGCCGCCGCCGGACCCGACGAAGGCGTCGGGCCCACCCCACTGGCGGCGGACGGGGGACGGCACCATGCTCGTGTGGAGCGACCGGCGCACGCGCTTCGAGGGCCCGACGCCCGATCAGGTCCTCCGGGCCCGGGGCCAGGGCCATCTCGTCGTGCCGCGATGGACGGTGGAACTGCGCCGGGGCGACACCGCGCTCGCGATCGCAGGCCGCATCAGCTACGTACCGCCGCCCAACCCGTTGCCATGGGCGCTGTTCGCGATCGCCCTCTTTGCCGCGACGGTCCTGGCGGTGCGCTACATCCGGTGGCCCGGGGTGCTCGGTCACTGCGTTGCCGTGCTCGTTGCGGTCGACGTCGTGCACAGCTTCGCCAACGCCGCGGTGTCCGGGGGCTCGCTGGTCACGCAGGCGGGGAACGTGCTGCGCGGAGGCCCGGTCAGCGTCCTCGCATGGGGTCTGGGCGTCGGTGCGGTCGCCACACTCTCGCAGCGGCGTACGGACGTCGGGATCATCCTCGGCGGCTCCGCGGCGCTCATGATCGCCGTCTACAGCGGGGTCACCGACGCAGGCGCGCTCGCGAGCTCGCAGGTTCCGAGCGCGCTTTCACCGCTCCTGTCGCGGGGGTCGGTCGCGCTCAGCCTCGGCCTCGGGTTCGGGATCGCCGTCGAGCTGGCGTACGAAGGCATGCGCGGGCCGGCGTTCGCCGCGCATGGCCATCAGCCGCGCGCCGCCACTACCGTGCGCGGTTGACGTGCTCGCCCCCACAACCGTGCTCTCGTACATCCCCAGTCCCGGACGGGACTCCATCGATCTCGGCCCTCTCCACCTGCGCGCGTACGGGCTCCTCATCGCCGTGGGCGTCTACGTGGCCGTGCAATGGGGCCGCGCCCGCTGGCAGGCGCGGGGAGGCAAGGGCTCCGACATCACCGACCTCGCGGTGTGGGCCGTGCCCGCCGGGCTCGTCGGAGCGCGCGCGTACCACGTGGTCACGGATTGGCAGCTGTTCCGCGGGCGCTGGTTCGACGTCGTCAAGATCTGGCAGGGAGGCCTCGGCATCTGGGGCGCCGTCGCGGGCGGCGCCATCGCCGCGATGGTCGTCGCCCAACGACGAGGGCTCGACAAGGCCGCGCTGTTCGACATGGCCGCGCCGGTGATCCCACTCGCGCAGGCCATCGGACGCTGGGGAAACTGGTTCAACCAGGAGCTCTTCGGCCGCCCGAGCACCCTGCCGTGGGCGCTGCGCATCGACCCCGGCCACCGGCCGTCGGGCTACCAGCAGTTCGCCACCTTCCATCCCACGTTCCTCTACGAGTGCCTGTGGGACCTCGCGGTGGTGGCGATCGTACTGCTCGTCGAACGGCGGATCCGCCTCCGCCCCGGACGGCTGTTCGCGGTGTACGTGGCTGCCTACACGTTCGGGCGCTTCTGGATCGAGCTCCTGCGCATCGACCCCGCCCACCGCATCGGCGGGCTCCGGATCAACGACTGGGTCAGCGTCTTCGTGTTCGCGGCGGCCGTCGGCGTGCTCGTCGTGAGCGGACGGCCCAAGCCCGAGTCTGCGTCCGTTCCCGCGCCCGCGGACCCGCAACCACTCGAGGCGGAACCGGAGCCCGACCCTCCCCGCTGACCGGCACCGCCGGCTTCCGGGCCCCACCCGGGCCCTTCTCGTCGCGCTCGACCACCGTCACGGGGGCTGAGCGCGACAGGAAGCCCGAATCGGTGGCTGTACATGAACACATGCACATGTATTAATGTATGAGGAATGCCCGCGGTCATCTCCGACACCGGCCTGCACGAAGCCACCGAGCTACTGCGCGCGCTCGCCAGCCCCCATCGCCTGGCCATCGTACGTGCGCTGGCCGCCGGGCCCCGCTGTGTCCACGAGCTGGTCGACTCGCTCGCCATCTCGCAGTCCCTCGTCTCCCAGCACCTCCGCGTGCTCCGTGGGGCGGGGTTGGTGAGCACGGAGCGCCGAGGTCGGGAGATCGCCTACTCGCTCAGCGACGAGCACGTCGCCCACATCGTCAACGACGCCATCATCCACGCACAGGAGAGAACCAGCTCATGACCACCGCACACGACACCCATGCCGGCCATCACCACAGCCACGCCCACGGCACGGACTGCGGGCACGTGGCCGTCCGTCACGACGACCACACCGACTACCTCCACGACGGCCACGCCCATCGTGAGCACGACGGTCACTGGGACGAGTGCTCACCGGACGCGCACGTCGCGCATGCGGCGCACGACCACGAGCACGCCGAGGGCTGCGGCCACGAGACCGTCGCCCACGACGACCACGTCGACTACGTGCACGACGGGCACCGTCACGCCGCGCATGACGACCACTGGGACGAGCACTGAGCCCATCGGCTGCCGACGCCTCGCGCGACAGCGAGCCTGACCGCCTGCACGTGCAGGTCGAGGTTCGGCTCGCCGCGCTCGACCAGCGCTACACGCGCGGGCGTCGTGCGTTGGTGGAGGTGCTCGGCGACACCGACCGCCCCCTCACGATCCCCGAGATCCTGGAGGCGGCCAACCGCTCGCTTCCGGGTGGCCACCGGCTGCCGCAGAGCTCCGCGTACCGCAGCCTCACCGCCCTCGCCGAGGCGGGGGTGGTGCGGCGACTGGCCGGCAACGACGACCTCGGCCGTTTCGAGCTGGCCGAGGATCTGAGCGGCCACCATCACCACCATCTGGTGTGCACCTCGTGCGGCCTCGTGGCCGACGTGCCGGCATCACCGCGGCTCGAGCGGGCGCTCTCGGAGGCCGGCCGGGTGGCGGCCGAGGAGACCGGCTTCGAGGTCAACGACCACCGCATCGACCTCGTCGGCCGCTGCGCCACCTGCCGTTAGCCTTCTTGTCAGCGCCGGCGCAGGAGCAATGACGCGCCGAGCGCGGCGGTGCAGGTAAGCGCGATCGCGCCACCGGCGGCGATGTCGAGCACCGACGAGAGGCACAGCCCGACGACGCCGCTCGCGGCGCCGGTGGCCGCGGCCAGCGCCATCGTCGGGCCGACCCGCTCCGCCCACAGGCGGGCGGTGAGCGCGGGCACGGTGAGCAGCGCCACCGCGAGCAGGGTCCCGACCGCGGGCACCGCGGTGACCAGCGCGAACGTCACGACGACGAGCACGAGGGCATCGAGCATCCCCGTGCGATAGCCCGCCGCGGCGGCGCCTCCGGGATCGAACGCGCCGAGCACCAGCTCCTTGTGGAGCGCGCCGAGGACGACGAGCAGGACGCCGCCCGTCACCGCGGTCGTGACGATGTCGGCACGGGTGACCGTCAACACCGAGCCGACGAGGAACGCGGACAGGTCGCGGGACGCGTCGGGACGGGCCGAGATGACGAGCACGCCCAGCGCGAAGGACCCCGCCAGCACCACGCCGACCGCGCTCGTCTCGTCGAGCGCCCGGTTGGCCCCCAGTGCCGCGACGAGAAGCGCGACGAGCAGGCCGAACGCCCAGCCTCCGACGAAGAGGCTCACGCCCGCGACCGACGCGAGCACCACGCCCGGAAAGGTGGCGTGCGACATGGCAACGACGAAGAACGGCAGTCGTCGGAGCAGCACGTGCACGCCGACGACGCCCGTGACCGCGCCCACGAGCACCGACTCGAGCAGTGCCCGCTGGAAGAACGGCGAACCGAGGCTGTCGACCAGCGCGCTCACCGGTTCACCGTCCTCGTCCCTCGGACGCTGCGCCGGCCTGCCACACGCGGCCGGGCGAGGGCGGAGCGGGCCGCAGCGGCGGCGCCGAGAAGGACGAAGCCCGCGGTGAGCGTCAGCACGACGGTGGCACCGGACGCGAGCCGCACGCCGTGGTGCACGGAGGCCTCGTAGCTGAGGGACAGCCCCACCCAACCACAGACGAGCGCGAGGACGACCGCCACCGCCATCATCGACGTGACGCCGCGACACACCAGGCGGGCCGCGGCCGCCGGCGTGACGAGGAAGGCGACGACCAGCACGGTGCCGAGCGCCCGTACCGCGGCGACGACCACCAGTGCGACCACCAGGTTGAGCGCCAGGTCGAGCCAGCCGGTGCGGTAGCCGAGCGACGCCGCCCCGCCGGGGTCGAACGCGAGCAGCACCAGCTCCTTGTGCAGGGCGGCGACCACCGTGACGCACACCACCGTGACGATCGCGGTCTCGATCAGCTGGCGCGTGTCAACTGCGAGGATGCGCCCGAAGAGCAGCGAGGTGAGGTCGCGCTGGAAGCCGCGGCGGTGCGAGACCAACACGACACCCAGTGCGAACGCTCCGGCGATCAGGACGGCCAGCGCGGCATCGGGATCGACGCGCGGTCGACGAGCGAGCAGCCCGAGGAGCACGATCGTCGCAACCGCGGCGACGAGCGCGCCGACGAGCAGCGACTGGCCGGTCACGAACGCGATCGCGATGCCGGGGAAGACGGTGTGCTGCAGGGCCTCGCTGAGGAAGGCCAGACGGCGGAGCAGCACGTGCACGCCGACGACGCCACCGACCAGGCCGAGCAGGAGCACCTCGACCAGCGCACGGGCCATGAACGGCGCCTCGAACGGGTCGAGCAGCACGCGCCGCAACATGGGCGCCCGTCAGCGGAGGGTGAGGATGGTGGTGGCGCCCGCGAGGGTGACGACGCTGCCGCCGTAGGTCTCGCGCAGGGACTCGGCGGTCAGCGCCTCCTCGATGGGGCCGAACGAGACCTGCCGGCGGTTCAGCAGGCACGCGCGCCCACACGCCAGGTGCGCGACCGAGAGGTCGTGGGTCGACATCACCACGGCCACCCCCTCGACACGCAGACCTGCGAGCACCCGCAGCAGCAGCTCGGTCGTCGTGCCGTCGACGCCGTTGAACGGCTCGTCGAGAAGCAGCAGCTCGGCCTCCTGCGCGATCGCTCGCGCCAGGAGCACCCGCTGGCGCTGTCCCCCCGAGAGCAGGCCGAAGCGGTCATGGGCCCGGGCGAGCATCCCGACCTCGTCGAGCGCACGCCGCGCCGCGTCGCGGTCGGCGGCACCGGGTCGGCGCAACCACCCGACGCGCCGATAGCGCCCCATCAGCACGACCTGGAGCGCCGTGACGGGGAACTCGGTGTCGAGCACGTCGGCCTGAGGCACGTAGGCGACCCGGCCCCGCGCCCGATCGGGCGAGGTGCCGAGCACCTCGATCTCGCCGTGCACCACGGGCACCAGGCCCAGGATCGCCTTGATGAGCGTGGTCTTGCCCGCGCCGTTGGGCCCGATCAAGGCGATGGCCTCGCCGGGCTCGACCCGGCCCGTGACCCCTTCGAGGACGGGGTCGCGCCCGTACGACGCGGCGACCTCGTGCAACGAGAGCGCGGGGCCGTCAGCGAAGGTTCTCAACGATGACCTTCGTGTTGTGACGCTGCATCTTCAGGTAGGTGTCGCCGTCGCTGCCCGGAGGACCGAGCGAGTCGCCGAACAGCGCGTCGTCGCCTTGGACGATCTTCACGCCGGCCTGCGAGGCGATGGCCGCGGCGGTCTTCGGCGGGAGGGACGCCTCCGAGAACACCGCCTTCACACCCTCGGACCTGATCTTGGCGACGAGGTCGGAGATGTCGCGGCTCGAGAGCTCGGCCTGGGTGTCGAAGCTCGGGATCACCGAGCCGACGAACTGGAGCCCGTAGCGATCGACGTAGTAGCCGAACGCGTCGTGGTTGGTGACGAGCTTCCGGTTGGTGAGCGCGCTCAGCTCCGACGCGATCTCACGATCGAGCCCGTCGAGCTGCGTGTCGTAGGCGTCGCGATTTGTCTCGTAGGTCGACGCGCCCGGCGGGTCGGCCGCGACGAGCGCCTTGGTGACGTTGGCGACCATGATCTTCGCGTTGCCGGGGGCGAACCAGATGTGGGGATCGCCCTCCTTCTCCTCCGCACCCGTGCCGGCGCGCACCTTCACTCCCTTGCTCGCGTCGACGATCTGGCCCCGGGGCACGGCGCTGTCGATCGTCGGCTTGAGCCACTTCTCGAGGCCCACGCCGTTCTGGATCACGACGTCGGCGTCGCGGATCGCCTCGATGTCGGCGGGCGAGGGCTCGAAGTCGTGGGCGTCGACGTTCGCCCTGACGACGTCGTACACGTCGGCTCGGGAGCCGGCGACGATCCGGGTGAAGTCGGTGAGCTGAGTGGTAGTGGCAACCACTTTCAGCATCTTGCCAGACTTCGCGTCCGCGTGGTCGGCTCCGCATGAGGCGGTCACGGCACCGGCGACGACCAGCAGGGCGAGCAGCTTGCGCAAACGGTGCCTCCGGGAGCCCTCAGTGAGAGTGTTTCTCGATTACCCCTCCACCTTAGACTGAGAATCGTTCTCGGTCAAGGCTCGCTCTCGTCCCAGAACTCGCGCTCCCCTCGGGACGGCCGCCACTCGTCTCGGCGCCGGCGTGCCCGTCGCTGGAGCCGGAGGGCCAGCCGTTCGCCCGCGGCGCGCGGCGAGGGCAGGCGCGGGCGAGCACGCTTCGTGTGCTGGACTCCCCGCGTCACCACGGCCGACGCGAGGGCAGTCGTCAGCGGTACCGACGCCACCAGGCCGATGCTGCCAACGAGCGTCCGCACGATCTCCTCGGCCACCACCTCGGAAGTGAGGATGTCGCCCACCCGACGGTCGGCAAGGGTGAACAGGATCAGCAGCGGCAGGCTCGCCCCGGCGTACGCGAAGACCAGCGTGTACACGGTGGAGGCGATGTGGTCGCGCCCGATCCGCATGCCCGAGCGGTAGAGGTCGACAGCGCGGAGCGCCGGGTTCACGGCGTGGAGCTCCCATACCGACGAGGCCTGGGTGACGGTGACGTCGTTCAGCGCGCCGAGCGAGCCGATCACCACGCCCGCCAGGACGACGCCGCTCAGGCTCCAGCCGGCCACCCACGGCCTGGAGGTACGTCGACTCCTCCGACGCCAGGCCCGTGATGTGCGACGCGGCGACGAACAGACCGGCGAGCGCGCCCGTGAGCCCGAGGCTCGCGAGGGTGCCGAGCAGGGCCGTCGTGGTACGGGCGGTGAGCCCGTGGACCAGGTAGAGGACGAACAGCATGATGATCGACGACCCCACCAACGCCACTGCGAGCGGGCTCTTGCCGTCGAGCACGGCGGGCAGCACGAACCACACGAGCACCGTCCACGTCACGGCCAGGCCGATCAACGCGGCCAACCCGCGCCAGCCGGCCACGGCCACGACAGCGAGCGCGAACCCGATGGCGAGGAGGACGAGCGGCCGTCGCCGCTGGAGGTCGGAGAAGTAGTAGTCGACGCGGCCGGTGGGATCGACGGAGCGGCCGAGCACCACCCGATCGCCGGTCTCGAGCGTGGGCACGTCGGCCCCGAACGTCAGCTCCGGCAGCCGGGCGGAATGGCCGCGGTCAGGGCCGCTCGTGATGCGAACGCGAACGGTGCTGCACATGTTCTGCACCGCGGGACAACGTACGCTCGCCACCGACGTCACGGTTGCGTCGACCAGCTCCGCCGGCGGTCCGAAGGTGCCGGGCAGCCGGCGGGTGCGGGTGTGCGGCCAGAGCACCACGAGACCGACGATCGTCGCCACCACCAGCGGCACGAGCGCGGCCGACAGTAGGGGCCCGGGTGCGCGGCGACGCCCGCTGACGCGGCCGGTCAGGCGGGTGCAGATGGCCGTCCACCAGAGGACAACCCTATGAGAGCGCTCAGCGCCCGACGTCGATCGTCACGTCGGCCGCGAGCCGTACCCCGTTGGACGAGCCGGTGATCGAGTAGCGCCAACGTCCGGCCGCCGCGTTCGTGTCGGCCGAGAAGTGGCCGGCCGTGAGCCGGCGCAGGTCGAGCTTCGAGGCGGTCACGCCTGGGCCGGTCGCGGTACCCGACAGCTCACTGACCGGTCGCTCCGCGCCGCGGCTGTCGAAGAAGGTGACGTGCAGCTGGTTGGCGCCCGGCTTCCCGGGGTCGAGGTAGATCTGCACCTTCCCCGTGCCGTTCAGCGCCACCGTGTAGATCGTCGGCAGCCCGGGCGTGCGGGTCACGTCGACCTTCTGGGTGGGCCGGCTGGTCGTCAGCTCGAGCGGCACCTCGACCGCCTCGATCCCGCGCGGCACGACGACCGTCACCTTCCAGCGGCCGTCGAGCGACAGGTTGGAACCGGTCGCGGCGAAGGTTCCCGGCGCGGTCTTCGGGAGCTCGAGCGCCGACTCGCTCACGTCAGGCCGGTCGGCCGAGTTGAAGCGGAGCCGGACGCTGTTGACCGTGACCGGCGCGCCCGAGTCGTAGTCGGTCACCCGGACGACGAAGCGGTTGGACCCGACCGTGCCGGGCGTGGCTTCGAGCGCGACGCGGGTCGTCGTGGCGAAGTCGGCGCCGCTGACCCGGACCGGCTTGACCGTCTCGAGCGCGACGGCCTTCGGCGTGCCCCCGGGCGCCAGGTTGACGAGCAGCCCGGTGGCGCTGAGCACGACCGCTGCGACCGCCAGCTCGCTCGTGCCCACGCGCCGCAGGCCGCGCAGTGACTCGCGGACCGCGGGGACGTTCCGGAAGCGGTTGATCCCGCCCAGCCCGGCCAGCACGAGGAGCAACGACGACTTCAGGACCACCAGGCGGCCGAAGCCGGTGTCGACCAGCCGTGCCCATCCGCCGACCTCGTTCACCGCCCGGGTGACACCGGTCGTGACGACGACCGCGAGCGCGACCCCCGCGACGGTGGAGTAGCGACGTACGGCCCGCGCCAGGTCGTCGCCGACGAGCCGCCTGGTGGCGAGCAGCAGCGCGCCGAGGCCCCCGAGCCAGACCGCAGCGGAGGCGAAGTGGACCCACTGCACGGTGCCCTGCACCCACTTCGACGAGGACGCGGCGGCGTGGCTCGAGGTCACGTCGCCCACCATGGCCGCCAGCGCGCCTCCCGCCACGACGACGAACGCGGCGCGGCGCACGGGCCCTTCGGACATCAGGGCGACGACGACTGCGATCTGGATCGCGGCGACCGGGATCAAGCGCCAGAGGAACGAGTGACCGAGCGAGCTGTCCAAGACATCGCCCCACGGGATGCCGGCGTTCGCGCGTTGCGCCTGCGTGATCCCAACCGCGCCGACGAGGGCGACGACCCATCCCACGCCTGCGGCGCGCGCAAGAAGGACACCGGCGCCCGGAGCGATGAACAGACCCATCCACGCAGTGCCGAGCAGCACGACGAGGCCGAGATAGAACGCGGCGCGCGCGGCGACCGCCAGCGTCGAGGGGGTCGGCGCCGTCGGCAGCTTGAACCCGCCGGTCGTGGTGGTCGGCGCGGGCACGCCGACGCCGAGCGCGTAGCTGCCGTCGGCGAGGTGGCCGTCAACCTTCGAGAGCGCGCGCCAGTCGATCGTGTAGGTGCCCCGCGGGAGGTTGCTCACGCTCACGTGCAGCGAGTCGGGCCGGCCCGCCACCACCTCGATCGGCCCGTGAGGCACCGACCGGCCGGTGGAGTCGAGCACGTTGATGAGCGAGACCTTGGGGTCGGGCGTCTCGGTGAACGTGAGCGTGAGGCCCGTCGGGGAGGTCGTCAGCGACGCACCCTGCGGCGGGTCGGCGTCCTTCAACAGCGCATGGGCGAAGGCCGGCGTGGGTGCGCCGAGCGCACCCACGCAGGCCCCCGCGAGGACCAGGCCGGCCAGGCCCAGCCGGATGCGCACCTACGCGGTTCCCGCTCCGCGCCGTCGCGCGCCCATGAGGGCGATCCCACCCAGCACGACGGCAACCACGATCGCGACGATTCCGATCACGGTAGCGGTCGTCGCCGACGACTTGGCGTCGTCCGCAGCCTTCTTGCTGGACGCGGCGGCCTGCTGGGCCTTCACCAGGCGGGAGTCGATGCGGTCGATCTTCTGCGCCAGCTCACCGCGCGTCGGGTCCTTCGCGGGGAACGCCACCTCGGTGTCGTCCTTGGCCTCGTCGAACCCGGTGTCCGACGACGTGAACGACTCGTCGAACTGCTGTCCGCGGATGGTGCCGGTGAAGTGGAAGGTGTACTTGCCCGGCCGGGTCGGGACCAGATCGGAACGATAGTCACCCTTGGTTCCCTCTTCGTCGCTGAACGCGGGCTTGATGTCGAGGGGGCCGGACTTCTTGTCGCCGAAAGAGGCTTCCACCTTGAGGGTGTCACCCAGATCGGTGATCGGTTGGTCGTTGGCGTCGTGCAGGATGAACTGGATGGCGTTGGGGTCGCCGGTGTACGCGGGCTCGGTCGCCCAGCCCACCTCGACCTTGAACTGGCCCGCGTCGCGCGCCTCGTGGGCGAACGCTGTGCCTGCGGTCATGGCGACGAGAGCTCCGCTCATGGCGAGGGCAGCTCCCAGCTGCGTCTTGTGACGCGAGAGATGCACGGGTGCTCCTTTCAGCACGGTTGCGAATGCGTGCGCGAAGCGCACGAGAGCCCGAACTGGAGTCGGGAGGTCTCTCAGTGGCTGAGACGGAGCAGGGGAGGTGGCCGCTGCAGGAGGTGACGGCCGAAGCGTTCGAGGGGCGTGAACGAACGCAGGCGACCGGCGGCCGGCGCGGCAAGCACGGCGACTCTTGCCCGGGTAAGCCAGTGGGCGAGCCGCTCGACCGCGTCGATGCGACGGGCCAGGTCGGCGACGCGACTGCGGCACGCGATCACGATTGCGGCGACCAGGCACGCGACGCTGAGCTGCACGAATGACGCCGCCCAGTGGGCGCCCGCGAACACGCCCAGCAGCGGCATGGCTTCGTGCGACAGCGCGTGCTCGAGGTTCTCCTGCAGCGCGTAGAGCACGAGCTGCGCCAGGCCCAGCGGCAGCGCCAGCGCGAGCCAGCGGCCACCGACAGACGAAACGGTTGGCGCGGTGTGTGGCACCGTCGGGTAGAGGCGAGGGCGCGCGCCACGGAAGGCGCGCGCCAGGCCTTCGGTGGCGCGCTCGAGCCGCTGCGTCAGCGCAGCTGCCATCCGCACCCAGCCGACACCGGTCAGCGCAGCGAGGACGACGAGCAGCGCGCCGAGCGGGAGCATGTAGAGGTGCACGGAGTGGCTGAGCTCGTGGACGAGCCCCGCTGACCCCTCCACCCGGTAGTGCTCGGCGACATGACCGAGCCACACGCCGCCGAACGCGAGCAGCACCGCTCGGCATGCAGCGAGCCGCGACCCGAAACCGGTCGTCACGTTCGTGAGGCTACTGCCGGCGGTGTCGGCGCGTCGGGTCGGCGACGCGAAGCTGTGAGACTGATAAGAGTTGCGTTCTTGTCGTAGTCAGCCGTCGTGAGGACGCCGTACTACGACAAGAAGCGCTGGGCGGTCAGTCCGCGACGAGCGCCTCACGCAGGCGGGTGATCGTGCGGAGCTGGCGGTTGACGTCTTCCTGCGCCAGGTCCTTGCGCGACTGCACCTTGGTCGCGAGCTTGTCGAGCCGGAGGCTCTCCTCCTCGCGGAGCACCACCTGCTCGTCGGTCGGCCGGGTGCGGAGCGCTCGGTTGAACGCTTCGTTCGCGTCGCTCGCCCGCGTCAACCCCAGCTTCTTGGCGATGGCCGCGAACGAGCGGCCGCTCCTGCGGAGCTCGAGCGCCGTGTCGTCGGAAGACGACTCAGTCGTCACGACCGCGTCAGATCGCGCGGACGGAGCTGGCCTGCGGGCCCTTGGGGCCGGAGGTCTTCTGAAACTCCACCCGCTGACCCTCGGCCAGCTCGCGGTATCCCTGCATCTCGATCGCGCTGTGGTGCACGAACAGGTCGTCGCCACCCTCGTCGGGGGTGATGAAGCCGAAGCCCTTGGTCGCGTTGAACCACTTCACCGTGCCTACTGCCATTTCTTCGTTCCTCTGCTCTCCCACGCGCCGTTCGATCTTGCGGGAGACCAAGAAGGCAACCGGCAACGGCGCCCCGAGCGGCGTGGAACATCGGGGGCCACAAAGAACCCTACTACGTGTTGCCGGCGGGGTGGCCGATCCGCGCCATCCCGCCTCTGTGCGGGTCAGCCGTCGCGCAGACGGGCACGCTTGGCGTTGGCCGTGCGGCGGCCGCGGTCGGCCTGGTCGAGGATCGCCTTGCGCAGGCGAACCTGCTTGGGCGTGACCTCGATGCACTCGTCCTCGCGGATGAACTCGAGAGCCTGCTCGAGCGACAGCAGACGCGGCGGGATCAGCCGCACCAGCTCGTCGGCGGTGGAAGATCGCATGTTCGTCAGCTTGCGCTCCCTCGTGGGGTTCACGTCCATGTCCTCGGTGCGCGCGTTCTCACCCACGATCATCCCTTCGTAGACCTCCTCACCGGGCCCCACGAAGAGCGCCCCGCGCTCCTGCAGGCTCAGCAGCGCGTAGGTCGTCGTCGGCCCGGACCGGTCGGCGACGAGCGAGCCCGAGGGCCGGGTGCGGAGCTCGCCGTACCACGGCTCGAACCGATCGAACACATGATGCAGCACGCCGGTACCGCGCGTCTCGGTGAGGAACTCCGTGCGAAACCCGATGAGCGCGCGCGCCGGCACCAGGTAGTCGAGGCGCACCCAGCCCGTGCCGTGGTTCACCATCTGCTCGAGCCGACCCTTGCGCAGAGCGAGAAGTTGCGTCACCACGCCGAGGAACTCCTCGGGCGCGTCGATCGACACCCGCTCGACCGGCTCGTGGACCTTGCCGTCGACGATGCGCGTCACCACCTGGGGCTTGCCCACGGTGAGCTCGAAGCCCTCGCGTCGCATCATCTCGACGAGCACCGCGAGCTGGAGCTCGCCGCGGCCCTGCACCTCCCAGGTGTCGGGGCGCTCGGTGGGGAGCACCCACAGCGACACGTTCCCGACCAGCTCCGAGTCGAGCCGGCTCTTGATCAGCCGGGCGGTGAGCTTCCTGCCGTCGAGGCCCGCGAGGGGCGACGTGTTGACGCCGAGCGTCATCCCGAGGCTGGGCTCGTCGACGCGGATGACGGGCAGGAACCGCGGGTCGTCGGGGTCGGCGAGCGTCTCGCCGATTGTGACGTCGGGCAGGCCGGCGACCGCGATGATCTCCCCCGGTCCCGCCTCGTCCGCGTCGACCCGGTCGAGCGCCTCGGTCACGTACATCTCGGTGATCTTCACCCGCTCGATCGTGCCGTCGGCCCGGCACCAGGCCACCTGCTGACCGCGGCGGATGGTGCCGTGACGCACACGGCACAGCGCAAGACGTCCGACGTAAGGCGACGCGTCGAGGTTGGCGACCAGTGCCTGCAGCGGGTGCTCGGGATCGAACGTGGGCGCGGGGATGTGCTCGAAGATGGCCTCGAACAGCGGCTCCAGGTCGGTGCCGACGTCGGCCGGGTCGAACGAGGCCCGACCGGCGCGCGCGTTGCAGTACACGATGGGGAACTCGATCTGCACTTCGCCCGCGTCGAGGTCGAGGAACAGCTCGTAGACCTCGTCGACGACCTCCTTGATGCGGCTGTCGGGTCGGTCGACCTTGTTGATCACGAGCACGACGGGCAGGTGCCGCTCGAGCGCCTTCCGCAGCACGAAGCGGGTCTGGGGCAGTGGTCCCTCGCTGGCGTCGACGAGCAGCAACACGCCGTCGACCATCGCGAGCGCCCGCTCCACCTCGCCGCCGAAGTCGGCGTGGCCCGGCGTGTCGACGATGTTGAGCTTCACGCCCGAGTGCCGCACCGCGGTGTTCTTGGCCAGGATGGTGATGCCCTTCTCCCGCTCGAGGTCCATCGAGTCCATGACCCGCTCCGCCACCTCCTGGTGGGCGCGGAACGCGCCGGACTGCCAGAGCATGGCGTCGACGAGGGTGGTCTTGCCGTGGTCGACGTGGGCGACGATCGCCAGGTTGCGCAGATCGGCGCGCGAGGAGAGGCGGGGAGACGTCATGGGCACTCTCATGGTACCGGTCACCTCGACCGTTCCGGAGCAGGTCAGACGGGATCGTCGTCCCGCAGCAGGGCTCGGGCCTCGTCGCCGTCGGGGATCGGCCGTCCGGAGTCCCGCCATTCGACGGCGTCGTGGAACCCGTGCGCCTCGGCGTGCTGCTGGAACCACACGCCTTCCGGCGAGTGGCGGGCGATGCCGTCGAACACCGTCGCGAGGGTCTGCGTCGCGTGCAGGCCCATGGCGTCGACCGCGCTGTTGATCATCAGCTTCTGCATCATCAGCTGGTTGCGCGGCACGCCTGCCACCCGCTCGGCCAGCGCATCGACGGTTGTGTCGAGGTCGCGTGCCGCCACGGCCTCGGCGACGAGACCCCATTCGGCCGCGGTCCGGCCGTCGATCGTGTCGCCCGTGAACAACAGCCGCTTCGCCCGTTCGGCGCCGAGGCGGAACACCCACATGGCCGTGGTCGGACAGCCCCAGACACGCGCCGGCATGTAGCCGATGCGGGCGTCCTCGGCCATCACGACGAGGTCGCAGCTGAGGGCGATGTCGCTGCCTCCCGCGACGGCGTACCCATGGACCTTGGCGATCGTCGGCTTGTAGCTGCGCCAGAGCGACATGAAGTCGTCGGTGTTCCGGCGCATCAGCCGGTAGTCCGCCATCGGGTCCCACGGCATGCGGCCAGACACCTGCGCGCCGGCGTCGACTCGCTCCGCATAGCGCTTGAGGTCGTAGCCCGCGCAGAACGCCCGGCCCGCCCCTTCCACCACGATCACGTGGACCGCGGGGTCGGCGTTCGCCTCGTCGACCGCGAGCCGGATCTCGCGGGGCATGTGATCGTCGATGGCGTTGAGCCGCTCCGGCCGGTCGAGCGTGATCCGGGCGATGCGACCGTCGGTGCGATATGCGATCGATGCGTAAGTCATGGCCCGACCGTAGGTCCTCCAGCGGGACCTACACTCCCGGTGCCATGAGAGGAATCCTGAGCGCGGGGGGCTACGTCCCCCATGGGCGGCTCGACCGGTCGGCGATCGCTCCGTTCGTGGGCGCGGGTGGGGGCAGAGGCAGCCGGAGTGTCGCCTCCTACGACGAGGACACCACGACGATGGGCTTCGAGGCGGCCCGGCTGGCGTTGCGCGCGGCAGCCGATTCGCCGCGGCCCGACATGGTGTGGTTCTCGACCGTGACGCCCGCCTATCTCGACAAGACCAATGCCACCGCCATCCACGCGGCGTTGCGCCTCGACGACGACGTCGCGGCCCTCGACCTCGGAGGGGCGCAGCGTTCGGCGGTGGGCGCGCTCCGTATCGCCCTCGCGGGGAACGACACGGTGCTGGTGGTGGCGGCCGACATGCGCACCGGCTTCCCCGGCGGCGCGGACGAAGCCTCCGGCGGCGACGGAGCAGCCGCGCTGCTCGTCGGTGACGACGCGTCGGCGCCGCTGCTCGCGGAGCACATCGGCGCGGCGTCGATCACCGCCGAGTTCCTCGACCGCTGGCGGGCGCCGGGCGACGTGCGTTCGAAGGTGTGGGAGGAACGCTTCGGCGAGACGAGGTACGTCGCGCTGGGCGAGCGGGCGTGGAGCGACGCGCTCAAGCAGGCGGAGCTCACGCCCGCCGACGTCGATCGCGTCATCGTCACGAGCGCCCATGCGCGCGCCACCCGGTCGCTGGTCAACCGGCTCGGCGTCGCGAAGGAGGCGATCGTCGACGACCTGGGTGCGACCGTCGGCAACACCGGCGCCGCGCACCCGGCCCTGCTCCTCGCGGCGACGCTCGAGGCGATGTCCCTAGCGTCGGCGGCGTCGGGAGCATCCGGCCAGGTGATTGCGTTGGTGGTGCTGGCCGATGGGGCCGACGTGCTGCTGTTCCGCACCACCGCAGCCCTCGCCGGGTGCCGGACCGCGTCCGCGGTCGCGGACCAGGTCGCGACCGCGCGGCCGGTCGGGTACGGCAAGTTCCTTGCCTGGCGGGGCATGCTCCCCGTCGAGCCTCCCCGGCGCCCCGAGCCCGGACGCGTGTCCGCTTCGGCATCGGCCCGGCACGAGGACTGGAAGTTCGGCTTCGTGGGCCGGCGCGACCCCGACACCGACGCGCCGCAGCTCCCGCCGCTGCCCGGAGGCACCGGCTCGGCCGCGATGGCCGACGTCCCCGGCACGATCGCCGCCTACACCGTCGACCGGATCGCCTACTCCCCCAGCCCGCCGATCGTCTTCGCCATCGTGGACTTCGACGGCGGCGGCCGGTTCCCCGTCGAGCTCACCGACGTCGCCGAGAGCGACGTGCAGGTCGGCGACCGGGTCGAGATGACGTTCCGGCGCCTCTTCACCGCGGATGGGATCCACAATTACTTCTGGAAGGCCCGACCGATCGGGTCGCCTCACGACCGGCCCGACCGACAGGACGGATAGGAGAGCTCGATGCCCTCACACGGGATCAAGGACCAGGTCGCGATCGTCGGCGCCGCCTGCACGCCGTTCGGCGAGCACTGGGACCGCGGCGCCGACGATCTCATGGTGCAGGCGGCGAACGAGACGCTCGCCTCGGCCGGCATCGAGAAGGACGACATCGACGCCTTCTGGCTGGGGACGGCGACGAGCGGGATGAGCGGCATCACCCTCGCCCGCCCGCTCCAGGTCGAGGGCAAGCCGGTGACGCGCGTCGAGAATTACTGCGCGACCGGATCCGAGGCGCTGCGCGGGGCCGCGTACGCAGTGGCCTCCGGCGCCTACGACGTGGCAATGGCGCTGGGCGTCGAGAAGGTGAAGGACAGCGGCTACCAGGGCCTCGCCGGGGGCGCCGGCTCCCCGCCGACCGACGGCACCCAGCGCACGCTCACCGCGGCCGCCATGTACAGCATGGTCGCCCCCAGCTATGCGCGGAAGTACGGCGTGAGTGACGAGGAGATGCGCGACGTGCTCGCGCGCATCGCGTGGAAGAACCACTACAACGGCGCGCGCAACCCCCGTGCCCAGTTCCGGCGCGAGGTCAGCACCGAGACGATCTGCGCGTCGCCGCGCGTCGCCGGCCTGCTCGGCGTGTTCGACTGCGCGGGCGTCGCCGACGGCTCCGCCGCCGCGATCGTCGTCCGCGCCGAGGACGCGCACCGCTACACCGACAAGCCGCTCTACATCAAGGCCCTCTCCTTCGTGGCCGGCACCGGCAGCGGGCTCGCAGACCCCGACTACGACTACACGACCTTTCCCGAGGTGGTGGCCAGCGCGGAGGACGCGTACCGCCAGGCGGGCATCACCGACCCGCGCCACGAGCTGGCGATGGCCGAGGTGCACGACTGCTTCACACCCACCGAGCTCGCGCTCATGGAGGACCTCGGGTTCGCCGAAAGGGGCACGGGCTGGAAGGAGATCCTGGCGGGGTCGTTCGATCTCGGAGGCGACCTGCCGGTCAACCCCGACGGCGGCCTGAAGAGCTTCGGTCACCCGGTCGGTGCGTCGGGCCTGCGGATGATCTTCGAGTGCTGGCTCCAGCTGCGCGGCGAGGCGCCCGAGGAGAGGCGGCTCGGCAACGACCGCCGGCTCGCCCTCACCCACAACCTCGGCGGCTACCCCGGCGAGATGGTGTCGTTCATCTCGGTGGTCGGTAGCGAGCTGGGCTGACGCGCTCGCCTCGGCCTGCCGTGCGCCTCGGCGACACCGCGAACGCTGACGCAGACCACTGGGGCAAGCCGCTCGACGGCGTGCGCGTGCTCGCCGTCGAGCAGATGCAGGCCCTGCCGTTCGCGACGCAGCTGCTTGCCCGCTTGGGCGCCGAGGTCGTCAAGATCGAGCCTCCCGCGGGCGAGTCGGGACGGGGATCACAGCCCTCCATGCGCGACCCGTCCGGCCGCGACGTCGGCGCCACGTTCCTGCGCAACAACCTCAACAAGCGCAGCGTGGCGATCGACCTGAAGGCACCCGAGGGCCGCGACCTCTTCCTGCGCCTCGTACCACGCTTCGACGTGGTGGCCGAGAACTTCAAGGCCGGCACGATGGACCGGCTGGGCCTCGGGTACGACGTCGTCGCCGCGGTCCACCCGCGGGCGATCTACGTCTCGGTCTCGGGCTTCGGCACCGGTGCGTCGCCGTACGCGCAATGGCCCGCGTACGCGTCGATCGTCGAGGCCATGTCGGGGATCTACGAGTACATGCGTCCGCCCGACCAGCCGCCGCGGGCCAACCCGGTCGGCGCGCTCGGCGACATCAGCTCCGCGCTGTTCGCCACCATCGGTGTGCTGGCCGCGCTGCGCCACCGCGACCGCACGGGCGAGGGTCAACAGGTCGACGTCGCCATGTACGACGCGACCGTCGCGATGACCGACATCGTGACCAACCTCGCGTCGCTCGGCGTCGAACGCAGGGCGTTCCCGCAACCGTTCATCCTCGATGTGTTCCGGGCGTCCGACGGCTGGTTCGTGATGCAACTCGTCCGCGAGCACCAGTTCGAGCGCCTGGCGCGCGTGGTCGAACGTCCGGAGTGGATCGGCGACGCGCGGCTCGCAACACGCGCCGGCTGGGGCGAGCACCTCGACGACGTCCTGCGCCCGGGAATCGAGGCGTGGGCCGCCACCCGCACGAAGGTCGAGGCCGCCGAGGTTCTGACCGCCGCCGGCGTCGCCGCGGGCCCATGCCACGACGCGGCCGAGGTGACGGCCGACCCCCATCTGGCGGCGCGCAACATGTTGGTGGAGATGGCACGCGCCGATGGTGTCGACGGTGACGTGATCGTGCCCGGCAACCCCGTGAAGCTCTCCAAGGTGGCCGAGGGCCCCGAGACGAGGGTGCCCTGGGTGGGTGAGCACACCGACGAGGTGCTCCGCCGCGAGCTCGGGCTCGGCGACGGTGAGCTGGAGGCCCTGGCGGGCGACGGAGTGATCGCATGTCAGTAAACTGACGGGTCGTCAGATCTGGAGGGAGGGAGCCTGCATGGACTTCGACTTCTCGCCCGAGCAGCTCGCCTTCGCCGACGAGGTCGAGCGGTTCCTCGACGAGAACGACGACCCCGACGTGTTCGACGTGACGCGGGAGAACATGGCCCAGATCGTCGACACGCCGAAGCGGCGCGAGCTCATGCGCAAGATCGCGGACCGCGGCTGGCTCGGCATCACCTGGCCCAAGGAGTGGGGCGGCCAGGAGGGCGAAGGGGTCTACGAGTACCTCCTCAACGAGGCGCTGGCCCGGCGGGGCGGGCCGCAGATCGGCAAGGGCGTCGGCATCATCGGCAAGACGGTGCTGGCCCACGGGAGCGACAAGCTCAAGCGCGAGTTCCTGCCCAAGATCCTGCGCAACGAGGTCGAGTTCGCAGTCGGCTACAGCGAGCCCGACGCGGGCTCCGACGCGGCCTCCATGAAGTTGCGGGCGACTCGCGACGGCGAGGGATGGCGGCTGAACGGCCAGAAGACGTGGACGACGTCGGCCCACTTCGCCGAGTGGTACTGGGTGGGGGCTCGCACCGATCCCGACGCCCCCAAGCACAACGGGATCACGTTGTTCCTCGTGCCACTCGACCATCCCGGCATCACGATCAACGGGATCTGGACGATGGGCGACGAGCGCACCAACGACGTGTTCTTCGACGACGTCTGGGTGTCGGACGACTACGTGGTCGGCGAGGTCAACCGCGGCTTCCAGTACATCTCCGAGGCGCTCGACCTCGAGCGCTTCACCATGTTCACGTTCTCCCCCATCCAGCAGCGGCTCGAGCTCCTGTGCGAGCACGTCGCCACCGAGACGCGCGACGGGCGGCCGCTGCGCGATGACCCGGTGATCCGCCGCCAGGTCGCCCACCTCGTCACCGAGGCCGAGGTGGCGCGCGTGCTCGGGCTGCGGTTCGTCGCCGCCTCGATGAAAGGCGGCCCGCCGCCGACCACCGAGGCCTCCGAGTACAAGCTGTTCGCCACCGAGCTGTCGAAGCGATTGGCCGACACCTCGATGGACGTCGGCGGACCGGGATCGCAGCTGCGGGTGCGCACCGACGACGCGCCGATGAAGGGCCGGGCGGAGTCGACCTACCGCTACACGGTGATCGACACCATCGGTGGTGGCACCTCGGAGGTGCAGAAGAACATCATCTCCCGGCGCAAGCTCGGCCTCCCCAAGAACTTCTGACATGACCGGGCCGCGTCGATGAGGGAGGGCATGCTCAGGGGCGTCACCGTGCTCGACCTCGCGAGCGTCGGTCCCGCGGCGCGGGCCTCGCGGTGGCTGGCCGACTACGGCGCCGACGTGGTCAAGGTCGGGCCCGTCCCCGCGCAGGACGGTGTGCAGATCACACCGCCCTTCCATGCGTACAGCGCGCACCGGGAGATGCGGCGGGCACTGGTCGACCTCAAGGCGCCCGAGGGTCGCGACGTCTTCCTGCGCCTCGCCGACGGCGCCGACGTCGTGCTGGAGAGCTACCGGCCGGGCGTGGTCGACCGGCTCGGCATCGGCTACGACGACGTCAGGGCGCGCAACCCGGGCATCGTCTACTGCTCCACGACCGGTTACGGACAGCGCGGCCCGCGCGCCGCTTGGGCGGGTCACGACCTGAACTACCTCGCGACCGGTGGCTTCCTCGACTGCTCGGGACCGGGGCCCGACGGCCAACCGCCGATCCCCGGTGCCACCGTGGCCGACAGCGCGGGCGGCGGCATGCACGCGGTGATCGCCATCCTCGCCGCGCTCGTCCGTCGCAGCGCAACGGGCGACGGCGCCTACCTCGACGTCTCGGTGGCGGAAGGCGTGCTCGCGCTGATGGCACTGCAGATCGACGAGCATCTGGCCACGGGGGCGCGACCCGGTCCACGTCACGGGATGCTCACCGGCCGCTACGCCTGCTACGACACCTACGTCGCAGCGGACGGGAGATGGCTGTCGGTCGCAGCCATCGAGGCACGGTTCTGGTCGAACCTCTGCCGCGCCCTCGGACTCGAGCGGTGGGCGGACCACCAGACCGACGACGACGTCCAGGACGAGATCCGAGCCGATCTGCGCGCCGCCTTCGCAACGCGCGATCGCGACGCGTGGATCGACGAGCTGGGCCCGGCCGACACCTGCGTCGCGCCCGTGCTGTCCGTTGCCGAGCTGGTCGACGACCCGCAGTTCAACGCGCGGGGCGCGTTCGTCGACGCCGTGCACCCCTGCCACGGGTCGTTCCGACAGCTCGCGCCCACCCTCGCGGGGATGACCCGACCGAGCGGGCCCGCGGCCGTGCCCGACAGCGATCTCACCGACACCGACGAGCTCCTGCGCGCGGCCGGGATCTCGCCCGAGGAGTCCGTCGAGCTGCGGCGGGCGGGGGTTGTGGCGTGAGCTCGGGTGCCGAACAGGGCGGGTTGCCGGACGACGTCGCGGCGCGTGTCGGATGCGTGCAGTACGAGCAGAGGGGCGGCTTCCCGGTGGAGCGCGGCTACATCTGGTCCACGTGCGCGTCGGTGGAGAATGCCAACCCGCTGTTCTGGGACGACGAGGTGGCGAGGACGATCACCGGCGGACCGATCGCCCCGCCCACGATGTTGTCGGTGTGGTTTCGCCCGCACCACTGGGCCCCAGGTCGCACCGGGGAGCTACTGCCGCTGCAGGTGCACTTCGACCTCAAGGAGCACTTCGGCCTACCGGAGGCCGTGATCTCCGAAAACACGATCGTCTTCCACGACCCCGTGCGGCCGGGCGACGAGGTGTCGAGCCGCCAGATCCTGCGCTCGGTGAGCGAGGAGAAGACGACCCGCCTGGGCACCGGCCGGTTCTGGGTGATCGACGTCGAGTACCGCAACCAGCGCGACGAGGTGGTCGGTGTCGAGTCCTACACCGGATTCGGCTACCGCAGAGCGCCGACATGAGGGGCGCCGACGTGACCGTCGAACAGGTGCGTGAGGGCCAGGAGCTCGCGCCCCTCGTCCACGACGTCACCGCCACGACCATCGTGCTGGGCGCGCTCGCGAGCCGCGACTGGCGACCCATGCACCACGACCATGACTTCGCCGTCCACCGCAACGGGATGCGCGACATCTTCATGAACACGCCCACCCAGGCCGC
>VAWU01000064.1:0-4818 GCA_005888325.1 Actinomycetota bacterium | reverse complement strand
GCCGTCTCGGGCGCATGCGGTTCCGCATGTCCGGCTCGGTGTTCCCCGGCGACACCATGGTGCTGTCGGGCGTGGTGCGTTCGGTCGACGTCGACGCCACGGGCTGCGCGTGGGTCGCGGTCGACGTCACCCTGCGCGTGGGCGATCAGACCTGCACCGAGTGCGCGGCGCGCGTCGCCATCCCGACGGGCCCCGACGACAACCCCTGGGACCGGCGCGGCGCACGCTGGCAGCCCTGATCCGGAGGCAACACGACATGGACCTCGACCTCACGCCCGAGCAGGAGCTCCTGCGCGACACCGTGCGAGGCGTGTGCACCAAGCACGCGGGCCTCGACGTCGTCCGCCAGATGGAGGACGACCCCGTCGGCTATCCCGAGAAGTTCTGGCTGCAGCTGGCGGAGTTGGGCCTGCTCGGCCTGACACTGCCCGAGGCGTGGGGTGGCTCCGGGATGTCGATGCTCGACGCGGTCGTCGTGTACCAGGAGCTCGGGCGGGCGCTCGCGCCCTCGCCGCACTTCGTGAGCTCGGTGATCAGCGGCGGCGTGATCGCACGGGCCGGCACCGACGACCAACGGACGGAAAGGCTTCCCGCCATCGCCGCGGGCGACGCGATCGTCACCCCCGCGTGGCTCGAGCCGGGCCGCGGCTTCGGGCCCGAAGGCGTACAGTTGCGCGCCACGCCCGACGGCGACGGGTGGCGGCTGACCGGCAGCAAGCGGCACGTGCCGTTCGCACGCGCCGCCGAGCGCCTGCTCGTGCTGGCGCGCACCGACGATGGGGTCGCGCTCCTCCTGGTGGACCCGGGCGCGGACGGCGTCACGCTCGAGCAGCAACGCACCATCGCCTCGGACACGCAGTACAAGGTCGCATTCGACGGTGTGCGCGTCGGCTCCGACACGATCGTCGGCGCGACAGACGGCGGTTGGGCGACGTGGGACGCGGTGATGCACGACGGCATCATCCTGCTCGCCGCCCAGGCGGTCGGGGGAGCTCGCCAGGCGCTCGACATCACCGTGCAGTACGCCAAGGACCGGCGCCAGTTCGACAAGCCCCTCGGTGCCTTTCAGGCGATCGCCCACTACCTCGCCGACGCGGTCACCGCTGTCGACGGGGCCGAGACGCTCGTCTGGGAGGCGGCGTGGGCACGCGACGCCGGGCGGTCGCACGCGCGTCTCGCGCCGATGGCAAAGCTGTTCGCCTGTCGCACCTTCCGCGACGTCACTGCGATGGCTCAACAGGTGTTCGGGGGCGTCGGCTTCACGGTCGAGTACGACATCCAGCTCTACTTCAGGCGCGCCAAGCAACTGCAGCTGTCGTGGTGGGACGACCGCTACCTCGAAGAGCTGATCGCAACCGATGTGCTCGATGACGCGGGCACCTGACGACGCGGGTCTGCTCGACCGCTCGATCGCGACGCTCCTCGGGTACTTCGAGCTGGGGAACGAGGTCGTCGTCACGCCACACGCCAGGTTCGTCCGGAACCTCGCCTGCCACCGGATCTACGACGCCAACCACGGCACGGCGGTCCGCGCCGAGACCCCGCTCGAGATCGACGACGTCCTTCGACGGGCCGACGAGCTCTTCTCCGACATCGACCATCGCACGTTCAAGGTCGACCCGCGGACCGCGTCGGCGTTCGAGGGCTGCCTGCTCCTCGAGGGCTACACGGGCTCGAGCGAGCTCCAGCTGCTCCTCGAAGGCGAGCTCGACGCGCGTCCGCCCGACATCGACATCCGCACCGTCTCGTCCGACGCAGATTGGGAGGCGGTGGCGCACCTCACGCGTCTCGACCACGAAGAGGAGGCGAAGAAGGCGAGCCGGGAGCCGGTCGGGCCAATGGTGACCGCGCAGATGGTCGCCACCAAGCGGGTCAAGGCACCGGACCTCGCGTTTTTCCTCGCCAGAGTGGACGGCGTCGACTGCGCCTTCTTCTCCTCGTGGCCCGGTGCGAACGGCGTCGGCAAGGTCGAGGACCTCTTCACCATTCCCGCGTTCCGACGGCGCGGCATCGCCACCGCTCTCATCGCTCACGCCGTCGGCGACGCGCGCAACCGCGGTGCGGGGCCGGTGCTCATCGGTGCCGATCCCGACGACACTCCCATGCACATGTATGCAGCGATGGGCTTCCGGCCCTTCTGCGTCTTGCGGAGCTACACCCGCTGATGCCCGCAGCCGACCTCCCCTACCGCGACCCCCGACTGTCCGTCGACGAGCGAGTCGACGACCTGCTCGCGCGGATGCGCCCCGAGGAGAAGATCGCCCAGCTCGGCTGCCTCTGGATCACGTCGTTGGTCAGTGGCGAGCGGTTCGACCCCGACGCCGCGGCCGAGACGCTTCGCCACGGCATCGGCCAGGTGACGCGCATCGGCGCCTCCACCGGCTTGCGGCCGGTGGCCATCGCCAACCTCACCAACGAGATCCAGCGGGTGGCCGTGGAGCGGACCCGCCTCGGCATCCCTGTGGTCGTCCACGAGGAATCGACCGGCGGCTTCTGTGCCCGCGACGCGACCGTCTTCCCCCAGGCCATCGGGCTGGCGTCCACGTGGGACCCCTCGCTCGTCGAGGAGGTGGCCGGCGTCATCCGGCTCCAGATGCTCGCGGTCGGCGCGCGCCAGTCGCTCGCGCCCGTGCTCGACGTCGCGCGCGACCCGCGCTGGGGCCGGGTGGAGGAGACGTACGGCGAGGACCCGGTGCTCGCCGGCGCGCTCGGTGTCGCCTACGTGCGTGGCCTGCAGAGCGACGACCTCCGCGGCGGCGTGGTCGCCACGGGCAAGCACTTCCTCGCCTACGGGTTGCCCGAAGGCGGGATGAACCATGCGCCTGTCCACGTCGGACCCAGGCAGCTCCGCGAGGCGTTCGCCGAGCCGTTCGCGGCCGCCATACGCGATGCGGGGCTCGCCTCGGTGATGAACTCCTACAGCTCGGTCGACGGACTGCCGTGCGCGGGCTCGCACGCAATCCTCACCGGCCTGTTGCGCGACGAGCTCGGCTTCGAGGGCGTCGTGGTCGCCGACTACTTCTCCGTGGCCCTGCTCGTCAGCCACCACCACACCGCCGGCGACCGGGGCGCAGCGGCCGCGCAGGCGCTCGCCGCGGGTCTCGACATGGAGCTGCCCGCGATCGACTGCTTCCACGACCTCGAAGCCGAGATGGCTTCGGGCCGGCTCGACATCGAGGTGGTCGACCGAGCCGTAAGCCGCGTGCTCGCGGCCAAGTTCCGGCTCGGGCTCTTCGAGCAGCCCTACGTGGACGCGGGCGCGGCGCCGGCGCGGTTCCAGACGCGCGACCAACGGGTGCTGGCCCGCCGCGCCGCGGCCGAGTCGGTCGTGTTGCTGACGAACGACGGCGTGCTGCCGTTGCGTCCCGACATCGGCACCATCGCGGTGATCGGCCCCGGCGCCGACGACGAGCGGCTCCTGCAGGGCGACTACCACTACCCGGCGCACGTCGAGATCGTGTACCTGGGCGGCTCTCCTCCTGAGCAGCGTGCGCCTGGCGAGCCGGCGGCTCAGGAGCCGGCCGGCGTGCCCTTTCTCCCGGAGGCGGGTGGCGCGTTCGCGCCCGGCCCCTACTTCACGCCCCACGTCACACCGCTCGCCGGCCTGCGCGACGCGTTCGGCGCGGCCCGCGTCGTGCATACCGAGGGCTGTGGCGTGAGCGACGATGACCGCGGAGGAATCGACGAAGCGGTGGCGCTGGCTCGCGCCGCCGACCTCGCGGTGGTCGTGGTGGCGGGTCGCTCCGGCCTCCGCCCCGAATGCACGGTCGGCGAGGCGCGCGACGCGGTCGACCTGCGTCTCACGGGCGTCCAGGACGAGCTGGTCGACGCGGTCACCGCGACCGGCACGCCCACCGTCGTCGTGGTGCTGTCGGGCCGGGTGCACACGCTCGAGCGGGTGGCCCGACATGCTGCCGCGCTCGTGCAGCTCTGGCCGCCCGGAGAAGAAGGTGGTCACGGGCTGGCCGACGTGCTCACGGGCGTGACCGACGCGTCCGGCCGCCTGCCCGTCAGCCTCCCCCGCCATGTCGGCCAGGTGCCGGTTCACCACGGTCACCTCACCGGTGGCGGGCGCAGCATGTTCTACGGCGACTACTCCGACTCCCCCGCCGCCCCGCTGTTCCCCTTCGGCCACGGTCTGTCGTACACGACGTTCGCGTACGACCGCGTGCGCGCGCACGCGACGACGACAGCCGACCCGGTCACCGTGTCGGTCACGTTGACGAACACGGGCACGCGACCGGGAACGGAGACCGTGCAGCTGTACGCCACCGACGAGGTCGCGTCGGTGGTTCGGCCCTACCGCCAGCTGGTGGGCTTCGCGCGGGTGCCGCTCGAGCCGGGTGCGTCGTGCGACGTGACGTTCACCGTCCACCCCAGCCGGCTCGCGTTCTACGACACCGACATGCGCTTCGTGTGCGAGCCCGGCCGGGTGACGTTCCGGGTCGGCGCCTCGTCTCACGACGTCCGCGCCACTGCGAGCACCGAGCTGTCGGGCGACGTCGCCCGCTACCGCCAGCGCGAGATCGTCGCAACTCAGGTGATCGTGAGCGAGCCCGTCGCATTCTTGTCGTAGGAAGCCGTCCTCAGGACGGTTGACTACGACAAGAAGGCGAGCGCGGGCTAACGACAGGCCATCGAGCCGCTGTCGGTGTAGCTGCCGCCCGCCGCCCGGTCGAAGCTCCAGCTGTAGGAGCCGTTCCCGAGGGTGAGGTCGAGCACCCCGAAGGTGTCGGCCTGGCGGGTGAGGCTGTTGGGGGCCAGGCCCCGGAAGGCGTAGAAGCCGATGCCCCCGGTGCCCACCACGAAGGCCTGGAT
>VAWU01000063.1:11244-48505 GCA_005888325.1 Actinomycetota bacterium | reverse complement strand
GCGAGGCAGGACGCTCGAACTGGTTCATCGTTGGTCTCCTTCGCGGTACGAGAGCAGCTTCGGTACCTGCTCGTCCGCCAGGAAGCCGAGGAGAAGCTGGTTGACCACGTGCGGCTTCTCCATCACCAAACCGTGCGAGGTGCCCGGGACGACCGCGACCTGGGCATCGGGAAGCGCCCGCCGAGCCGCCGCCAGGTGCTCGAGCGTCATCCCACCGTCGTCGGCGGCGAGCAGGAGCGTCGACGCGACGACATGCTCGAGGTCGGCGATGTCGACGCCGGTCTCTCCGGTCCACAGCGTGCGCAGCTTGTCGAGGACGACTCCGAAGTGGCCGGGCCCGTCGGGCGACACCGCGCCGTACAACTCCACGAACGGCGGCGGGGCGGTGTCCACCGACATCGCGGCCAGGAACGGCACCAATCCCGGAGGCGCATCGGCGAGGGTCACGTATTGGTCGATCCACACGAGCTTGCGCACGAGCTCCGGCCGCCGCAACGCCACCAGCACACCGACGAGAGCGCCGTCGCTCCAGCCCACGAGGTGGGCCGACTCGATGCCGAGCGTCTCCATGAACGCGATCGTGTGCCGCGCCATGTTCTCGTAGGTGATCGGCCCGTCGATGTCGGGGGTGCGTCCGTGGCCGTAACGCTCGGGCACGTACACCCGGTACTGCTCGGCGAGCGCGGGGGTCTGGGGGTCCCAGGACTCGGCGGGACACAGGCCCCCGTGGAGCAGGATCACCGGCTCGCCCGTCCCGGTCACCTCGTAATAGGTCTGGACCCCGCCGACCTCGACGTAGTTGCCGTTGCGAGGGTGAACCCCTTGGGTGGTTGCCTCGCGGGTGGGAGCCTCGTGGGTGGTCGTCATGTCGTCTCCTTCAGCCGGAGCTGTCGACGACATCCTCCTCGCCGGGGCGGATGGGCACATCCGTGGAATCACGAGTTCTAAGGATCAACTCGGCCCGACTGCGCGCGTTGAGCTTGCTCAGCAGCGACGAGGCGTGCGCCTCGACCGTCCGGATCGAGACGTACAGCTGCCGCGCGATCTCGGCGTTGGGCAGTCCCTGGCCGATGAGCCGCAGAACCTCGGCCTCTCGTGCGGTGACACCGTGCTTTGCGAGGTTTGGCGGCACAGGTACCGCGGCGCGGCGGCGCCGCGGCACCGCGCCACCGGCGTCGCGCAACGCCTGCCGGACGCGGTCCGCCTCGAGGCTCGCGCCGGCTGCGTCGTAGAGGTCGAGGGCCTCGCGTAGCCAGCGGGCCCGGGCCGGCCCGCCGATGACGTGTGCGCCGACGACGCGCATCAGTGCGATGTCCAGCGGCATTCGATCAGGGGCGCCGGCAATGGCCGCGTCGAGGCCGTCGGCATCGCCCGCGAGCAGGGCCTCCGCCGCGGAGACGAGCACGGGTCGGCTGTAGAAGCGGGCGAGGTCCGGCGTCGCGCGTGCATCGGCGAGCGCGGCGGCGGCGGCGTCCGGCCGACCCGCAGCGGCCAGTGCCCACGGCAACATGCACAGGCTCGGCATCGGGACGACGCCCGGCATGGCGCGCGCGAGCTCCGCGCTCCGCTCGAAGCAGCGGATGGCCTCGTCCCAGTGGCCGGCGCGAAGTGCGATGTCGCCCCGCATCGCCGCGGTCTGGAGCAGCAGGTCCGGCGTGGGCGCGATCGCTTCCGCCTCGGCCAGCTCCTCCTCGACCGACTCCACCAGATGGCTACGGGTCATCGCGTGCGAGGCCACCAGATAGGCGAGCTGATCGAGACGCAGTGACCGGCATCGGGCAATGGCGTCGTCGAGGAGCGACATCGCGGCGCCGAGGTCGCCGTAGACGGCGAGCGCGATGGCGAGGTTCTCCTCCGCCCAGGCGAGCTCGACGAGCGACCCGGCGCCGCGGGCCAGCTCGACGGCCTCGCGGAGGCGTTGCGGCGGCTCGCCGGCGAACAGCTCGACCTTGCCGAGCTGGACCACCGCACGGAGCTGCGCCTGGGTCCTCCCCGCCGCCAACGCGTCCCTCGCTTGCCGTGACCACGACCCGCGGGCCGCCTCGCGGTCGCCCGTGAAGTCGAAGGCGCGGCCCTCGAGGTCGAGCGCAGCCAGCCGGTCGTCGATGCCGGCGTGCGGTGACTCCAGGACGCGGTGCGCACAGCCGAGCGCTTCGACCGCGTCCCCGCGAACGAGTGCCAACCGACCGGCAGTCAGGATGAGCGGGGGCGAATCGTCACCCTCCGCGAGTGCGACGGCAATGATCGCCTCGGCGACTTCCGGGCGACCGGCATCGAGCGCGCAGGATGCGCGGCGGAGGCGGCGCTCGGGCGTGTCACCGTGCTCGGCGACTGTCGCCTCGTCGAGGTCGAGGGCGTCGGACCAGCGACCCTGCGAAGCAAGCGTTCGCGCCAGCGCGTCCGCCGCCGCCGCCCGGACCGACGCCGCTCGCGCGGCCGAGACTGCGGCGGAGGCCGCACGCTCCGCCGCGAGCAGCGCGTGGTCGTTCAGCCAGCCGTCGGCCGCGACGGCGAGTGTGGTCGCGACTTCGTCATGCGCGCCGAGCGCCATCAGGTGTCCGGCTCGGCGTTCGAGCGCCTCGGCGTCCACAACGCCTTCACCGCTGAGCGCCGCCACGGCTCGACGGTGCATCGCGTCGACGAGGTGCGGGACGGTCGTGTCGAGCACCGCCTCGCGGATGATCGCGTGACGGAACGCGGTGGAGCCGCCGCTCGTCTCCAGCAAACCCGCCCGGACGCCGGCAGCCAGCGCGTCGGCAATTCGCGCGTCGTCGGCGTCGGCAACGGCCCGCATCACGACGGGGTCGAAGTCGCCGACCACGGCGCCCGCGACCACGACCTCACGCTCCGGTTGGTCGAGGAGCGCCAGACGCGTGTCGACGAGATCGCGAATCGTGCCCGGAACCTTCCTCGCGCCACCGCGCCACGTGGCACCCGCGTCGTCGACGTGCACTGTTCCCATGCGAACGTGCCCGCGGACGAGCTCTTCGACGAGCAGCGGCACGCCGTCGGTGCGTGCGAGGACGTCGGCAACGAGCGGCGACGGCGGGTTGGCGTCGAGGAGCGCGGCGACGAGGTCGCCGACGGCTCGTTCGTCGAGCGGCAGCACCTCGATGACGTCGGCGAGACCGTCGCGGCGCAGGAGCCGCGCCAGCTCGTCGGCGTCGCGCGACTGCGACGGACGCATCGTCCCGACGAAGGTGAGGCCCTCGACCCGTGCGTTCACGACGTAGCGGATGGTCTCCAGGCTCTCGGGATCTACCGCATGCAGGTCGTCGGCGATCAGCACGGCACCGTCGGTCGTCGCGATCACCGCGCGAAGCAGTTGGACGACGCCCTCCAGCGCGAGGAGGCGACGCTGTCCGGGTTCGAGCTCGGCGGCTGCCGCCACGACCGGCCACTCGGGGAGCACGAGCCCGAGACCCCGATCGAACGGACCCATCGGATCGGTCACCGGGTGGGTTCGCAGCCATGACCGGAGCGCGTCGCTGATGACGCTGAACGCGGCCGGCGTCGCGATCGGCGCCCGGCCCGACAGCACTGCGATCCCCAGTCGCTCGGCGACGGCCGCCGTCTCGCTGACCAGCCGTGTCTTGCCGATCCCACCCTCGCCGACGAGAAGGGTGCACGTGGCGCGACCGACGCGGGCGTCGTGCACGGCGCGCCGCAGCACGTCGAGCTCCGGATCGCGGCCGACCACGACGGAGGCCCGGGTCAGCCCGAGGTCGCCAGGCATCCGGACAGTCTGCTGCGCTACGACTGGTGGTTCCACGGATGTGGCCCCGGGTCGATTCCGGCACGATCATCCCAACCAGGGCCACGCCGGCCTCGAGCAAGGGAGCACGAGATGTCCCTCGAAGATGTGATGCCGATCGTGATGCAGTGGGCGACCGCCACCGAGGCGCTCGCGGCATTGGGAGCCGAGCTGAGAGCCGGTCAGCCCGGCGTGGAGGTGCCGCCCGAGATCGTGGCCGCGCTCGAGGCGGTTTCGACCACCGCAGGCATCACCGATCTCGCGGAGCTCGCGCCTCCTCAGCAGGCGATGCTCCTCGGCATCATTCGCCTGTACCTGCACCAGGCGGTGGAACTGGTCGACAACCCCGACCGCGCCCCCGGATGGACCTATGACGATCCCGCCATCCTCGACGGGTTCGGCCGAGGCTCGGCGATGATCCCGGCGCTCATCGCGTCGGCTCACCCTGATCTCACCCAGGTCACGAGCTTCCTCGACGTCGGTACCGGGGTCGGGCTGCTCGCCGTCGCCGCTGCCAACGTGTGGCCGAAGGCCACCGTCGTCGGCATCGATCCCTGGGAGCCGGCGCTCGAGCGGGCTCGGCCCAACGTCGCGCAGGCCGGGCTCGAGGACCGCATCACCCTCCGTCGTCAGGACCTCGCCACCCTGGACGACGTCGACACCTACGACTGCGCCTGGATACCGACCTTCTTCCTCACCGAGCCGGTTCTCGAAGCGGGGCTCGCGGCGGTCGTCCGCGCGCTGCGCCCGGGCGGCTGGGTCGTGCTCGGACTCAATCGTCAGGCGCAGGACCCGCTCGCCGCGGCGCTCGCCGCACTTCGGTGGACTCGCAGTGGCGGCGGCTCGCTGGACGGCAAGGTCGCCATCGACCTGCTCGTCGCCGCAGGATGCGACGAAGTGCACGGTGTGCCGCCGGCCGGGCCCGCTCCGATCGAGTTGATTCTCGGTCAGCGCCCACCCTCGTGAGCGACCGGGATGTCATAGCGCTCGACGTAGGAGGCGAAGCGCTCGGCGATCTCGCGCTCGGCGAGGCCGAACTCGGCGAGGTCATAGCGGTGCTCCCCGAACCTGCCGCTGCGGTTGTCGGCGACGTATGAATCGACGGCGGCGCGCGCCTCGTCCGTGAGGCGATCGCCGAAGGCCTCGTAGATGCGTGCCACCGTGTCGGCCGGGGCCTTCAGCAAGTCGTCGTACTGCACATCGAGGACGGGGTGCTCGGGATGAGCCGCCCGGAAGGCGTCGATGCGACTGATCGATGTCTGCAGCATGGCCGTCCAGTGGTCGGCGATGTAGCGCCGGTGGTCGAAGTCGCTGAAGGTCGCCGACAGCGTGTGGATGAGGCTGCACACCGAGCCGCAGAGCACGACCGGATCGCGATGCAGGAGCACGAGTCGGGCGTCGGGGTAGACAGCGGTCAGCGCGTCGAGCGCGATGGCGTGGTGCGGGCTCTTGAGCGTCCATCGCCCCCGTACGCCGCCAGCTTGGAGGACCTGGAGCACGAGCCGGTGATACTCGTACGCGGAGCGCTGATCGACCGTGCGTAGCCACCGGCCGTAGGTCGGGACGTTGGCGATCGCCTCCCACGACAGGCTCTTGAAGTCCTGACTCATGACCGCGATGCACTCGGTGGGGCCGTCGGCCTCCTCGTGGTGGACGGCCGCCATCTTCGGATTGAGCTGCTCGAGCACGCCGGCGCTCGCTCGGACGGCGTCGACCCGGGGGCCCGAACGGAAGGTGGCGGGCGTTGGTGGCGGCGCGCTGTCGCCGGCCTCCCACCGCAACAACGCACGGTTGCCGGGATCTTGATCCAACAGGTTGCTCAGGAACGTCGTCCCCGCTCGGAACATGCCGATGACGATCAGTGGCGCGTCGATGCGTTCGTCGTGGACGTCGGGGTGGCGGGCGGCCCAGTCGACGACCCTGAGCCGGTTGGCCAGGCTAGCGACGATGGTCCCCTGCACCGCCATCACGCCGACATCGTTGAGCTCGGCCTCCGAGAAGGCCGACTCGCAGTAGACACCGAGACCCTCCCGGAAGTCGTCGCTCCCGAAGTCGTCGAGGCCCGTTTCCTTGCAGGCCTCGGTGACGAGGTCGTCCGCGCGCGTCACGCCGGGAGGGACAGATCGACGACGGTCCGGCCGCGCGTGCGCCGCTGTTCGTGGTCCTCGAGCGCGGCGGCGACCTGCCCGAGGCTGATGCGCCGCCCGATGAACGGACGGATGGCACCTTCTGCGACGAGCTTGCCCAAGGCGGCGTGCACCTCTTCTCCGCGCTCGGGCGGCGTCGGTACGACGCCGAACTGCCGCATGCCGAGCGACGCCGGCATGTAGGCGAGCAGCACGCCGACCACGGAGAAGTTGCCCATCGACACCTTGCGCAACGGCCTTCCGGTGAACCCGGACTCGGGGTCGTCGTTGAACCCGACCGGGAGGTAGCGGCCTTCGTAGGCGACGCAGGTCCAGATGGTCTCGGTACCCGGGCCCCCGACGAGGTCGCACACCACGTCGGCTCCGCGCTCGTCGGTGTGGGCCATCACCTGCTCGAAGATGTCGTCGGACAGGTGGTCGATGGCGAGCTCGGCGCCGAGCTTCCGACACAGCTCGCCCTTCTCGCGCCCGCCGGCGACGGCGATCACGTGGGCGCCGGCGGCCGCGCCGAGCTGGATGGCTGCGGTGCCGAGCGAGCTGGCTCCGCCGACGACGAGCAACGTCTCGCCGGGCTGGAGCTTGGCCCGGAGGTGCAGGGCCAGGTACGTGGTGTGGAACGGCAGCAGGAATGCGGCCGCCTCGATGTCGTCGAGCTCCGAAGGGGCGTCGAACACGCTGCTCACGGGCGCCAAGGCGGCGTCGGCCATGCCACCGAAGGACAGCGCGCACATCGCCACGACGCGGCGTCCGATCCACTCCTCGGCCCCTGCCCCGGCGGCGTCGACGACACCGCACACGTCCATGCCCAGCGTGAACGGTGGCTGCGCCATCACGCTGGCGATGCCTCCACGGCAGCGGGCGATGTCGCCGAAGTTGACCGCCGCGGCGGACACGGCGACGCGCACCCCACCCGGCTCGACGTCCGGGACCGGGATGTCCTGGACCTCGATGACCTCCGTGGGCCGACCGTGCCTGACGACTCGAACCGCTCTCACCGGGCCTCCCAACCACAACGAGCAACGGTCGGTCTACCACTGGTGACACCGGGCGGACGCGGCCGCGCACCCCGGCGACGACGGCCGGCCGTGGCTCTGCTTCTGGTGGCTCCGCCGGCGCCGCGCCTGATCCGTCTTGTCAGGTCGGACAGGCGAGTCGACCGGCTCCGAGGTAGTACGGGCCGGAGTCGGTCGAGCCGGCGTCAACCGCGATGACGTCGGCGCCGAGGGTGATACCGCGTCGAACGGTGTCCGCCGGGAACCCGCCACCGAGCATCCCGACAGGCACCAGGACGCGAACGAGCGGTTCGCTCACCGTCGTCGCGGTCGAGTGGCATCGTTCACCGACACCGCGAGGAGGGCGGCGACGGCAAGCGGAAGCAGCCACCACCAGTCGGCGACCTCGCGGGTGACCGCGAAGACGACTCCGATGGACACGGTGACTCCCAGAGCCAGGCGCCAGTCGTCGCCGATGATGAAGTCGTACCAGAACCTGCCGAACGTGCGGAGGTTCGTCATGCCGGTGCTCCGGCCAGCTCGACCCGAGCGTGACGGCGCCGCAACATCCACACGAGCACGGCGCTGGTGCCGAGGACGTACACGAGAAGTCCTACGAGTGAAGCATCGCTGCCCGGCCAGGCGACACCGGCACCCTCACCGGCCCAGAAGATCCCAAAGGTCGTGAGCATCACTCCGACCGCGTACTTCATCGTGTTCTCGGGCACCCGACTCAGCGGACGGTGCACGGCCAGTCCGACGAGCAGCACGACCACGGCGGCCGCCATCGCACCGATCGCAGCGGGGGCGACGTCGTGTTGCGCTCCACCGAACGTGGCGACGATGAACGCGACCTCGAGTCCTTCGAGGAAGACACCTTTGAACGACACCGTGAACGTGTACCAATCGATGCCGGAGCCTTCGCGTGCGGCGGCGCGGGCGGCGCGCTGCTCCTCGGCGAAGATGGCATCTTCGTCGTGCAGGGCTTTGAAGCCACTCGATCGCAGGATCGCCTTGCGCAGCCATTGCAAACCGAAGATGAGCAGGATCCCACCGACGAAGAGCCGCAGGCTGTCGATCGGCAGAACGGCGAGCGCAGGCCCGAGCGCGGCAACCACGACCGCGGGCGCCGCGAGGGCGGTCCCGGTCCCGATGAGCGCCGAGCGCCACCCTCGGGTCACGCCGACGGCCAGCACGATCGTGAGCGCCTCGATCATCTCGACCGCGCAGGCCAAGAACGAGGCGACCACGAGCAAGACCTGATTCGTCACGCCCTTGGTCCGGGTTCTGTGTAGTATTTACTACAATGACGAAAGAGTATGACGATAACACTACATTCAGCCCCGCGTCTCGTCTAGGTCGGATCACCGGCGCCGCAGAGCGCCGCGTTGCCGACTACCTCGTTCGGAGCGGGTCGAAAGCGGCTCCGATGTCGGCGCAGGAGATCGCGGCCGCGGTCGGCACCAGCGACGCCACGGTGGTGCGCACCGCTCGGACCCTCGGCTACGCCAACCTCCGGGAGCTTCGTCGCGCCCTGGCGGACGAGAGCGACGAAACCGACCTGGCCACCCGGCTCCAGGCCACCATCGGCGACAGCCCAACCGCGCACGACGTCCTCGCGACCGCTGTCGAGCGCCACCTCGAGGCGCTCAACACGCTGCTGCGCCGTGTCCCCGCGGCCGACTTCGACCGGGCGGCACGCGTGCTCTCCGACGCCGCCCACGTCTGGTGGTGCGGCACCGGCCCGTCCGCGCATCTCGCCGATTACGCCGCGTTCCTGTGTCGACGCCTCGGAACCCCGTCAGGATCGTTGACCCACGCCGGCACCGACCACGCCGACGAACTGCTCTCTCTTCGCGCCGATCACGTCGTCGTCGTGCTCGCCTACGGCCGCGTCCATCCGTACGTACGCGTCCTCCTTCATCACGCCGCCGATGTCGGCGCTCACGTCGTGCTCGTCACCGACACGCTCGGCGGACGCCTCGCCACACCGATCGCCGCGCCACTCAATGCCGGTCGCGGGACACCGGGCCGGTTCGCCACCCACGGCCCCACCATGGTGCTGCTCGAAGCACTCGTCCTCGCCACCGCCGCCGCCCACCCCGACCGCTCCGACACCACCCTCGCCACGCTCAACGACCTCCGACGATCCCTCGCCGGAAAACGGGTCGACGTCGACCCCGACTGACGGCCCACCGACGAACAACCGAGGCCCGGGTGTCATGGGGGGTGGCTCGGCCGTCTCAGTCAGGCGGTTCGACGGGCGTCGTCGTGACCGCGAGGACCTGTCCGATGCGTCGGACGTCGCCACGCACGTGACGGCCGAGCGACGAGGCCGCGAGGCGCCCGACGCGTCGGGGGATCGCCTCGAGCACGGCAACGTGCGTCTGGTCGTCGCCGATCGGGTCGGCGCACATTCCCACGACGTACAACCGCGCGGGCGCGGTCATCAGGCACCACCCCTTCGGCTCGAGGAGGACGTCGAACGACATCGGCAGCACACCGCCCGGGCCTTGCCAGGTCGTCATCTTCAGGCCGTCGTCGTCGCGTCGACGGATTCGTAGCCTGCGGACTTGGCCGTCGAACGCGGGCACGCTCCGCTCGATGTCGGAGAACCAGGTCCACACGCGATCGAACGGCGCGTCGACGATTGCTTCCGCCACTCGCGCGTTCGGCACCGCCGCGCCGAGGACGCGCATGCGCCGCACGTTGCCGAGCTCGACCGCGGGCCAGTCGTCGAAGCGCGATCGTTCGCTCACGCCGTCCACCGCTCTCGGAACCCGCGACGGGCGCGGTGCAGCCTCGACTTCACGGTCCCGACAGGCGCGTGCAAGATGGCCGACGCCTCCTCCTCTGACATCCCCTCGAGATCGCGCAGCACGAGGATCCCCCGCTGATCGGGCGCCATCGTCGCCAGAACGGCGCGCACGTCGATCGCCCTTTCCACATCACCCGCCGACGGTCCGTCGAGGTCGGCCACGGGGGGCGACGCATCCGCCCGGCGCGCCACTCGTATCGACTCGTGCACGGCGATGCGGCGCGCCCAACCGTGGATGGCGGCCGCCTCCCTCAGTGACCCGAGATTGCGGAGCACGACGATCAAGGTCTCCTGCAGCGCATCCTCACCGTGCCGTGGCGCGATCGACGCGCAGATCCGCCCGAGCCTGGGTGACAGCTCCCGCATGAGCGCGTCCATGGCCCGCGGGTCACCGCCCTGTGCGGCCCGGACCACGTCCTCCACGTTCTCAAGAGGCCGGGAACCTTCCGAAGGTTCCCTGCCTCTTCTCGGGCTGAGATCTGCGAGCAAGGAGCCGAAGATGGGAAGGCGCAACATCACGGTCATCGGTGGAGGGATCGCCGGTTTGGTCGCCAGCATCGCAGCCGCCGAGACCGGCGCGTCGGTGATCGTCCACGAAGCCCACGGGATGCTCGGTGGCCGGGCCCGCTCGACCGCCGGCGACTTCGTCGCCAACCACGGGCCCCATGCCATCTACACCGATGGCCCGATGTGGGCCTGGTTGAAGGATCGACGGCTCACGCCCAAAGTCGCTCGCCCTCGGCTCACGGGTCTGCGGTTCCGCGTGGACGGACGTTCTCGCGGCACGCCACCCGCCACGTTCGTGCGTGCCCTCGCGTTGCTGCGTCGTCGGGCACCGCACGACGTCGACCTCCGGACCTGGGCCGCGAGCCGCGCCGGTGACGAGGTGGCGGCCACGCTCTCCTCCGCGTGCGGAGTGTTCTGCTTCGACCACGACCCGGGCCGGCTCAGCGCCGCGTTCGCGATCGAACGGGCCCGTCGCGCCTTCAGGGTGCCACCCAGCGCCCGGTTCCCGGTCGGCGGGTGGACGTCCCTCGTGGACCTCCTGGCCGGCCGGGCGCGTGAGCTCGGCGTGCAGATCGCGTTAAACAGTCCCGTCGACCGGCTGCCGGCACCGCCGGTGATCATCGCCACCGACCTGCGCGCGGCCCGCCGGCTGCTCGGCGACGACTCGCCGCACTGGACCGGCACCCGTACGATGCTGCTGGACGTCGGCCTCGTGTTCGACCGACGCGACCCCACAATCGTCAGCGACCTCGACGAAGCCGGATGGGCCGAACGGTTCTCCGCGCAAGATCGGTCGCTCGCGCCGACCGGTCACTCGCTGCTCCAGGTCCACCTCGGAGCGCGCCGCGACGAAGGCCTCGACGCCGCGCTCGTCCGCATCGAGCGATTGCTCGACGAGACCGTCGCGGGTTGGCGGGAACGAGAAGTGTGGCGACGGCGACAGCTCGTCACCGACTCATCTGGTGCACTCGATCTCCCGGGCATGACATGGCACGACCGACCCACGATCGACCGAGGCGACGGCACGTTCCTGGCAGGCGACATGGTCGCCGCGCCCGGGCTTCTCGGCGAGGTCGCATGGGCGAGCGCCATCGAGGCGGCGGCGCTCGCGGTGGGATCCGACGGGCCCGGCGCTCAGGGGTGGGCGAACGACGCGGCGCCGTCGACCGTGAAGGCGAGATCGTCGAGGTAGCAGTACCACCAGTCCTCACCCGGTTCGTAGGACTGGATGATCGGGTGGTGCTGTGAGGCGAAGTGCGCGGTGGCGTGGCGGTTCGGCGAGTTGTCACAGCAGCCGACGTGGCCACAGGACATGCACATCCGCAGGTGCACCCACTGGCCGCCGATGCGCAGGCAGTCCTCGCACCCGGTGCTGCTCGGGGTGACGTCGACGGCCTGGTCGAGGTGCGTGCAGGACTCGCTCACGCGAGCTTCCTCGGAGCAAGCTGATCGACCTTGCGAGCACGAACGAGTGTGACCATGGCCCGATCGACACAGTAATGCGCTCGGCCGCGTAGGCGAAGAACTCAGCCATGACATCTCCAGCTGAGAGGCGCGGTCACGAGAGCGACTCGTCGAGCTCGCCGAGCGCATCGGTCAGCTGCAGGTTGGCCGAGTAGTCGACGGGGCACGAGATCACCGAAACGGTGTCGTCGGCGAGGGCTTGGCGGAGGGTGGGCAGCAGCTCGTCTGCCGTGTCGATGCGGTATCCACGGGCTCCGAAGCTCTCGGCGTAGGCGACGAAGTCAGGGTTGCCGAACGCCGTGTCGATGCTGTGCCCGAGCTCGACCTCCATCTTCCATTTGATCAGCCCGTACTCGTCGTCGACCCAGATCAGCACGACCATCGGGATTCGCTCGCGCCGCGCCGTCTCGATCTCCTGCGAGTTCATCATGAACGCCCCGTCGCCGGTCGCGACGAGGACGCGGGCCTCGGGGCGCGCGATCTTGGCGCCGATGGCCCCGGGCAGCGTCCAAGCCATCGTCGACAGGCCGTTTGAGATCAGGCACGTGTTCGGCTCATACGTCGGGTAGAGCCGCGCCATCCACATCTTCAGGGCGCCTGTGTCAACGAGGACGATGTCGTCCCGTCTGAGCGCGGCACGGGTGTCGGCCACGATCCGCGCGGGGGCGACGGGGAACCGGTTGTCCCGTCGCCCGCGCTCGAGCTCACCGGCGAGCATGGCGCGGATCCGCTGCTCTTCGATGTCGGGGTCGAAGCGCCGACCGACCTCGGCGGCCAGCGCGTCCAGGGTGCGGCCGATGTCCGATTGCAGGCCGACCTCGATCTCGTAGTGGAGGTCGACCTCGGCAGGGAATCGATGGATATGGACGATCTTCTTGTCGCAGTTCGGATTGATCCGAACGGGGTCGAACTCCTGCAGCTCGTAACCGACGGCAACGATCGCGTCGGCGTGATCGAACCCGAAGTTCACGTAGTCGTGGCGCATGAAGCCGACCGCGCCGAGGGCCTGCGGATGGTCATCCGGAAAGACCCCCTTGCCGTGGAACGTCGTGGCCACCGGCACGCCGAGCGTCTCGGCGAAGCGGCGCAGTGCGTCGCTTGCACGGGCACGCGCCGCGCCGTGCCCCGCGAGCACGATTGGGTTCCGGGCGGCGCGCAGGACGTCCGCCGCACGGCGCAGCTGGCTCGCCGAAGGCTCGTCCGGGCGAGGTGTGTTGACCACCAGCGGCCGGGCGCCGTCGTGGGCAGCCGCTCTCTCGACATCCTCGGGCACCGCGAGGTAGACGGCGCCCGGGCGCTCCGTCTGCGCCAGCTTGAACGCCTTGCGGATCATCTCCGGCACTGCGTCCGGCGTCGCGAGCAACTCCGACCACTTGGTCGCAGGCCTGAACATCGACACGAGGTCGATGCCCTGGTGAGACTCCTTGAACGACCGATTCATGCCCACCTGCGCCGACAGCGCCACGACAGGCGTGGAGTTCGTGGTGGCATCCGCCACGCCCAGCAGCAGGTTGATCGCGCCGGGACCGAGCGTCGAAGAGCAGACCCCGGCCTTCCCCGTCAGGCGGCCGTACACCTCGGCCATGAACGACGCGGCCTGCTCATGGCGCACGAGCACGTAGTGGATCGAGGACTCTGACAGCGCGTCGACGAAGTGGATGTTCTCCTCACCCGGGATACCGAAGACGTGAGAGACGCCCTCGTTCTCCAAGCAGCGCACGATCAGACGCGCGACGCCACCCTCCGATTCTCGGCTCGACATCGCAGCTCCTGTCCCTCATTCGCTTGCAGTCCTTCGATCGTCATCCGGGCCCCGCGGGGCGTTGACAACGATCGCGTGTGCGTTCACGAACTCGAGCAAGCCGTGGCGGAACAGCTCTCGACCGTAGCCCGACTCTTTGATGCCGCCGAACGGCAAGCGCGGATCGGAGACCGTCATGCCGTTGACCGCCGTATGACCGGCCTGCAAGCGCGTCGCGAACTCCTCGCCGCGCTCGAGATCCGACGTCCAGATCGCGCTGCCCAAGCCATAGGTGGTCTGGTTCGCGAGCGCCAGCGCGTGCTCGGCGTCACCCGCCCGCATGATCGGCACGGCCGGGCCGAAGACCTCCTCCTCGAGCACCGGCATCCCGGGCTCGACCTCGTCGAGAACGGTCGGAAGATAGAAGTAGCCGGGCCGGTCGGGCGCCTCGCCGCCGATCACGACGCGGGCACCCTGGCGCACCGACTCGCGCACCTGGCGCTCCACCGCGTCGCGCAGTTCGACGCGCGCCAGCGGTCCGATCGTGACGCCGGGCTCAGTGGGATCGCCGACCCGGAGCTCACGGACTCGCCGAAGCAGATGCTCGTTGAACTCGTCCGCGACCGCCTGCTCGACGATGATCCGCTTCGCCGCGATGCACGATTGACCGGTGTTCTGGAAGCGGCTGCGAGCGGCCCAGGCCGCTGCGCTCTCCAGGTCCGCGTCGGCGAGCACGACGAACGGGTCGCTGCCGCCGAGCTCCAGCACGCACTTCTTCAGGGCCTGGCCGGCCCTCGCCGCCACGGCCCGTCCGGCGCGGGTCGACCCGGTGAACGTAACCCCCGCGATGCGACGGTCGGCGATCACGCTCGACGCGACCTCGTCGGTGCGCTCCGCGTTCACCACAATCGCCGAGAACAGACCTTCGGGAAGTCCGGCGCGCAGAACCGTAGCGGCCAGCTCCAGCGCGCACCCCGTCGTCGACGGCGCATGCTTGAGCATCACCACATTGCCGGCCGCGAGTGCAGGCGCGAGGGCGCGAATCACCTGCCAGTACGGGAAGTTCCAAGGCATGATCGCGAGAATGACGCCGAGCGGCTGGTAGGCCAACCGGGTGCGCATCGCGCCAGTGCTCACCTCCTCGGGGCGCAGCAGGTCCGGCGCGTGATCGGCAAACCAGTCACATGCCACCGCGCACTTCTCCACCTCGGCTTGGCTTTCGGCGAGCGGCTTTCCCATCTCACGCGTCGCCAGCGCCGCGAGTGCGCCCGCGTCCGACCGCAGCGCGGCTGCCAGATCCCGCAGCGACTTCGCGCGCCGCTCCGGTGGAACCGCCGCCCAGCGAACCGCACGCTCACGGGCGAGATCGAGCATCCCCTCGAGCTCGGCCGCGCCCGTCTCCTCATGCGTCGCAACCGGCTCGCCCGTCGCGGGATCGATCGTTCGCACGCTCACGCTCGTTCTCCTTCGATTGAGAGCGGTCGCCCTGGCCCGCCCGCCACGGTCGATCGGGCTCCCGTCATGCCGAGGGGTTCTCGAGGACCAGCGCGACGCCCTGGCCCGAGCCGACGCACACGCCGAGCACGCCGTAGCGTGCTCCGCGCTCGCGCAACTCGGTCGCGAGCGTGAGCACGTAGCGGGTACCCGATGATCCGAACGGATGGCCGATCGCGACCGCGCCGCCGTTCGGGTTCAGGCGCTCGTCGGGGACGTGGAACCCGTCGAGCTGCTCGGGTAGCTCCCGCAGGATCGCGACCGCGACCGCGGCGTACGCCTCGTGGATCTCCCAGACGTCGATCTGTTGCGGGGTCAGGCCGGCCCGGTCGAGCGCCTTCGGGATCGCGAACGCCGGGGCGATCCCCATGATCCGCGGATCGAGCGCGTGGGTCGCCGACGCGACCACGCGCGCGAGCGGCTCCGCGCCGAGCTCGTTCGCCGCCCCGGCGCTCGCGAGCACGACGGCGCTCGCGCCGTCGTTCAGCGGCGAGGAGTTCCCGGCCGTCATCTGGGTGGTGTTCGGCTGAGCCGGGAGCGCGGCGAGCTTCTCGGCCGTCGTGTCCGCGCGAATGCTTTCGTCGTGCTCGAACGTGCGCCCGGGCTCCTTGCGGCTCGCCGGGACCTCGATCGGATGGATCTCCAGCGCGAGCCGTCCAGAATCGCGCGCCGCGGCCGCGTGCAGGTGGGAGCGCAACGCGAAGGCGTCGATCTCCTCGCGGGACAGCTTGTAGTTGTCGGCGACGTTCTGCGCGGTCCGCATCATGTCGATGTACGCGTCTCTGGCGAGCAGGGCCGGGTTCGGCGGGCCACCTGCGCCGGCCCACATCGTGTCGAGCATCAGAACCGGTCCACGCGGCATGAACGGCGCGTCGCCCTTGATCAGCGCCCAGCCCGAGCGTGACATCGACTCGACCCCGCCCGCGAGACCGACGCCGAGCTCGCCCGCGCGAATCGCGTGGGCGAGCTGGATGGCGCACGTCAGCGACGACGCGCAGAACCGGTTCACGGTCGCCGCCGGGACCGAATCCGGGAAGCCCGCCGCCAGCGCGGCCCAGCGCGCGATGTCGCCCATCCCCTCGTGCGCCACGTTGACGCAGCCCGCCGCTATGTCCTCGATCCGGTCCAGCGGAACCCCGACTCGCTCGCACGCCGCGACCATCGTCTGGCCGAGCAGGTCGTCGGTGCGGATGTGCGACAGGGAGCCGCCGTAGCGTCCGACCGGGGTTCGCACGCCACCGAGAACGAAGGCATCAGTCATCGCGGTGCTCCTCCTCCGTCGGGAACGCCCTGCACCCTTGATGAGTCGCCGGATCGAGCGCAAGTCCAGACCCGTCGCCGTTCGCGACGGTCTATCGCAGGCTGGGGTCGGTTCCGCCGCGGTGGAGCGCGACGGCCTCCCAGCAGTAGCGGGCGAGTACGGAGCGGTAAGGGCGAAACGGCTCGCCGAGGGCGAGCAGCGGTTTCGGTGTCGGCGGCGGGTCGATGCCCCATGCGAGCCCGTATCCCTGCCGCACACCGAGGTCGTCGACCGGCCAAACATCCAGTCTCCGGAGCTCGAACATGAGGAACATCTCTGCCGTCCAATGGCCGATGCCGCGCACACCGATGAGCTGGTCGATGATGGCGTCGTCGGATTGACGCCCGAATCTGGAGAAGTCGACCGTTCCGTCGAGCACCTTGGCTGTCAGATCGCGCAACGCCGCGAGCTTGTTCGCCGAGAGCCCTGCTGCGCGCAGATCCTCATCAGCGGTGACGCTCAGCGCATCAGCGGTGAGATGGCCGCCGGCGGCAACGACCACACGGCCGAGAATGGCTTGGGCCGCGCGACCAGCGAGCTGCTGGAACACGATCGCACGGGCCAACGCTCCGAAGGGTCCGTCGGCGTTGCGTGGCCGGTGCTTGACCACCCCGACCAGCGAGACCAGGTTCGACAGCACCGGGTCACGCGCCGCCGCCTCCTCGACCGCCGCCGCGAGCGCGATCCTCGTCATTGCGCAGAAGGTAGCGCCGCTCGTCGCTGTGCTAGGGGCGTCGTCCGAGCCAGGCCATCAGCCGGGCCGTGTCACTTGCGCCGGCCGGTGCGGTCACGGCGGGACCGAATGGTCGACCCGGACCACGGAAGCTGTCGTCGATGTCCTTGCAGTTCTGCCACGCCACCGCATGCAGCTCCGGATCGAGCTCGGTCGCTTGTCCGGTTGCCTTTGCCAGGTCCCAACCGTGCACGATCACCTCGACCGTGTGGATCCCGATGGCGAAAGCACCCGGGAACTCGCCAAACGGCAAATGCACGGTTCTCTCCAACACGGACGGATCGCTCCATGCCTTCGACACCGCGTCGGCCGACTCGCGATACGGAGTGAGTGCGTCGTTGCGGACGAAGTCACCGGTCGCCGGCACCGACTCTCCGGGCTCGCCGTGTGCGATCTTCACGAAGCGACGGTTGCCGCCGATCATGTGATTGAGCAGACCGCGCACATCGAACTCGTCGCACGGAGTCGGTGCGCCGAACTGTGATGCGGCGGTGCTGGCCACGATCGACGTTGTCGCCTCGAGCGCCCGGTCGTGCAGCTTGACGATGTCCATCAGTCGCCTGCTCCGGGTCCGATGTCCGGGCCGGGATCGTCGCCACCGACGCGCACCGCCAACCGCTGCAGGTAGTGCGCCCACCCGGCGCCATGATCCTCGACGGCGTCGTCGGGCAGCCCGCGGTGAACAAGGCGCACGCGCGTTTTGTCCCCTTCGGGCTGCAACGTGATCTCGACCGTGGTCGACCCGGGCGGGATCGGATGACCCTCCTGTTCCCAGCCAAAGGTGAAGACGACCTTTCTCATCGGATCGACCTCGACGTACTCCCCCGCCGACTGGTGCTGGCCGGCGACCAGCACGCGGTACACGCCACCCGGTCGTGGGTCGATCTCCGCCACCGTGCCGTCCCACTCGATGTGTTTTCCGGGCTCGGTCAGGAACGGCCAGATCGTCTCCGGCGTCGCATCGATCATGATCTCGCGCACGAGTTCGGCCATCAGCGCTTCTCCTTCTCTCTTTGGGCGGCCTCGGCGACGTCACGCAGTCGCTCGAGCCCAGTGGTCCAGTAGTCGTCGAGGGACTTTCGGAGCTTCTTCATCTCCGCTCGGTCTGCTCGATACAGCCGGCGCGTCCCATCGCGACGCTCGATCACGAGCCCGGCCGCCTTGAGGACACCGAGATGCTGCGAGATCGCGGATCGAGTGACCTCAGCGAAGTGGTCCGCGATGTCGGTGGCCGGAAGCTCGCGACCCCACACCAGCCGGACGATCTCCCGGCGACGTGGTTCCGCCAACGCCTTGAGGGCTGCATCCACACCTGCTAACGTAAGCGATTACTTACGTAAGTGTCAACTGAATCTCTGGCAGTCGATAGGAGCTCGACATGGATACACCCCCGATCGTGTCGCCCGACGAGTGGGAGGCCGCGCGTCAGCAGCTGCTCGTGAAGGAGAAGGAGCTGACCCGCGCTCGTGACGCGTTGGCTGCCGAGCGTCGGCGGATGCCGTGGCTGGCCGTGGAGAAGGACTACGAGTTCGACGGCCCCGATGGCAAGGCGAGCCTTCTCGACCTGTTCGACGGTCGCCGTCAGCTGATCGTCTACCGCGCCTTCTTCGAACCGGGCGTGTCCGGCTGGCCCGAACATGCCTGCATCGGGTGCTCCATGGTGGCCGATCAGGTCGCTCACGTCGCCCATCTGAACGCCCGCGACACCACTCTCGTCTTCGCCTCGCGGGCGCCGCAGGCAGACATTGCGCGGGTGAAGGCGCGGATGGGTTGGGAGATGCCGTGGTACACGATGAGGGACGGCTTCGACGCCGACTTCGGTGTTGACGAGTGGCACGGCACGAATGCGTTCATCCGCGACGGGGACCGCGTGTTCCGCACCTACTTCATCAACGTCCGCGGCGACGAGGCGATGGGGAGCACCTGGAGCTACCTCGACATGACCGCGCTCGGGCGCCAAGAGGAGTGGGAGGACTCGCCGGAGGGCTACCCTCAGACCCCGCCCTACGCGTGGTGGATCTGGCACGACGAACCCGGCGACGACACGAAGTGAAGCGCTATCGGATCGGATGGTAGGTGGCGATCACCGCGCCACTGCTTGTCGGCAGGGCCTCGACGAGCTCGAAGTTGGTCAGCGCCGCATCATCGGGAAACAGTCGCGTGCGTCCCCCGCCGGCCACGACGGGGCTGATCATCAGGGTGAGCTCGTCGAGGAGCCCGTGTTCGATCAGGTACCGAACCAGCGTGGGGCTGCCGGCCGTACCGATTGTTCCGCCCTGCTGCCGGCGCAGCTCGGCGACGAAGTCGGCGACCGAACCCTTGATGAGGGTGCTGTTCGACCAGTGGTCGACCGAGTCGAGGGTCGTGGAGGCGACGTACTTCGGCGTTGTGTTGATCCAGGTCGCGAATGGCTCGTCGGTCGAGGTGGGCCAGTAACCCGCCCATTCGGCGAAGGTCACCCGGCCGAGCAGCACAGCGTCCTGCTCCTCGAGCATGCGGGACAACGCCGCGCCCATCTCGTCGTCGAAGGCGGGCTGCCATTCATTGGGTGCCTGGACGACACCGTCGATCGAGCTGAACAAACCTGCGGTCACCTTGCGCATCTGCGGAATCCTTTCTGGCCGATCTGAGAGGTTGTTGCTGTGCCGACCACGAACGGCCGGCGCCGTTTCGACACGGAGCGGAGAAAATTTCTCTCGAGTCGGGTGTCGATTCCGGCGGTCCCGCTCGTAGAGGGGGTGAGCGGTGCAGCGGGCACCGCCGAACAGAAGGGAAACCCGATGTCCGTCACCGCCCCGACCCCGACCACCCCGCACCACTCGGCATTGCCGGCCGGCTCGCTGCGGCGCGCGACCGTCGCCGTGGGTCTGGCCGCCGCCGCCGTCACGGCCACGGTCGCTGCGGCCGTCCACTCCGCCGGCGTCCCGCTTGCGGTGGACGGCGAGATGATCCCCCTCGCCGGCTTCGCTCAGATGACCTTCGTCGGCGCCATCGTCGGTGGACTGATCGCCGAGCTCGTGAGGCGGCGCAGCGCCGCGGCACGCCGCCGGTTCCTCCAGAGCACCGGCATGCTCACGGCGCTGTCGTGCCTCCCCTCGATCACGCTCCCACCCGACGTCGCCACCAAGGTCGCGCTCGTCGCCATGCACGGGATCGCGGCCACGATAATCGTTCCGGTCCTCGCCCGACAGCTTCACGACTGACACGAACTTCACGAATCACAAGGAGAGTTGACGATGCCTCAGTACCTGTTGTCCGTGTGGCACGACGACGACTACGACCTCGACTTCTCCTCGCCGGAGGCACAACGCCAGGTCGCGCAGGTCGGCGAGTTCAACGGCGAGCTGGAACGGGCTGGCGCCTGGGTGTTCGGCGCCGGGCTCCACCCCGCGTCCTCGGCGACCGTGGTGCGATCCACCGGCGGCGACGTGTCGATGACCGACGGTCCGTACGCAGAGACGAAGGAGCAGATGGGCGGCTTCTGGATGATCGAGGCGCCGGATCTCGACGCCGCGCTCGCGTGGGCGGGCAAGGCCGCGGCCGCCTGCGAAGGGCCGGTCGAGGTCCGGCCGGCGGAAGGGTGAATGAAACCCTCGATGCCGTCTTCCGCCGAGAAGCCGGCCGGTGCACCGCCACGCTGATCCGTGTCCTCGGCGACATCGATCTCGCCGAGGACGCGGTGGCCGAAGCCTTCGCCATCGCGGCCGAGCAGTGGCCGCAGCACGGAGTGCCCCCGAACCCCGGCGGCTGGATCGTCACGACCGCACGCAACCGCGCCATCGACCGCCTGCGACGCGAAGCGTCCCGGACAGACCGCTACCTCGCTGCCCACCGACTCCACGCCGACGACATGGAACCTGACCACCGACGCGAGCTCGACGACCTGGATGCCTTCGTCGACGTCGTCGCAGACGACCAGCTGCGCCTCATGTTTCTCTGCTGCCACCCCGCGCTCGCCGCAGACGCCCAGGTCGCACTGACGCTTCGGCTGTTGGGGGGACTCGACGCCCCCACGATCGCTCGCGCCTTCCTCGTTCCCGAGGCCACGGTGGCGCAACGGATCGTGCGAGCGAAGCGCAAGCTACGCGACAACCACGCCGCCTACCGGATCCCGCGAGCCGCCGAGCTCCCCGACCGCCTCCACGCCGTGCTCGCGGCCATCTACCTCATCTACACCGAAGGACACACGGCGACGTCCGGCGAGACCCTCACGCGCGTCGATCTGTCCAACGAAGCGATACGGGTCGGACGAGTCCTCGCCGAGCTCATGCCCGACGAACCGGAAGCCATCGGGCTCCTCGCGTTGATGCTGCTCACCGAGGCCCGCCGCCCCGCTCGCACCGACAGCGAGGGAGCGATGATCCGCCTCGCAGACCAAGACCGCAATCGATGGGACCGCTCGCTCATCGGCGAAGGACACGAGCTCGTACGCGCCTGCCTGCGCCGCAACCACCCTGGCGCATTCCAGATCCAGGCGGCGATCGCCGCCGTGCACGCCGACGCGCCGATGGCCGACGCCACCGACTGGACGCAGATCATCACGCTCTACGACCAGCTCTACGCCCTACGCCCGAATCCGGTCGTGGCGCTCAACCGGGCGATCGCCGTCGCCGAGCTCCACGGCCCGGCCGCTGGTCTCGCAGCGCTCGCCGCGCTCGACACCACGACGCTCGCCGACTACCAGCCGTATCACGCGGCACACGCCGACCTCCTCGCCCGCGCCGGCGACCGAGACGGCGCCGTCGCTGCCTACGACCGCGCCATCGAGCTCAGTTCGAACCCCGCCGAGCGACATTTCCTCCGGCAGCAACGCGTCGCTACTGCCGATCGACGTCCCTCATCTCCGTGAGCCGGCCGCGCGGTCTATCCCAACCGTGTCAGAACGTTCCGGGTGATCTGTTCGATCTGCGGGTCTCGCCCAGCCAGCCCGTGAGCCCAATCGGTCGACCCCGACGTCATCACTGTCGCGCCCGCCTCGTTCGTGTACGCACCCAGCACCGCGTGGCCGTGGCGGATGCGTTCCATCGCCTCGGGCTCACGCGTCCCGAACACGCGTGACGCGATGTACTCCAACTCGCTGGGCTCGCCCGGCTTGGGCGGACGAGGCGCCGTCTCGCGGGTGAAGTGCTGCGTCGGGCACGTGCCGAGGATCTCGAAGGTCGACGGCGTGCCGTCCTCGCCGGTCGGGTACGGCAGCCCGTCGCGGTAGGTGAACACGCACCCGTCGCACTCGTAGCCGACGACGGTCGTGGCGGCGCCGAGCACGTCGCCGTAGCCGAGCCCGGTGCCGTCGAAGATCCAGTGACCGGCGCGGTGCACGGTGTAGCCGCCGAGGCCGGCGGCCACATTGCGACCGATGCGGTGATAGCCGCCGCGGGTGAAAGTGACGCCGGTCATGTGGTTCTCGGGACGACCCACGATCACATCGGACCAGAAGGTCGTCACCTCCGGCTCGCGGTCGGTGTTCATCAGCGGATCGTTCTTGAACAAGCCCTTGTACCCGACCATCACGTCGTGATCGTCACCCTCGATGCGCACCTGCCACAACGACGTGTTGCCCGAGAAGAACCCCGCGTTGCCGCCACGCGCGATGAATGCTTCGACCGTGTCGCGCATCCCGCGAGACCAGTACTCGTCGTGGCCGACCGACAGATACAGGCTCGCGTCGTCCAAGACCTCTGGGTGTGCTTCGAGATCGGCGTTCGTGCACACACCGATCTCGAACCCTTCGCGTTCGGCCCACTCGATGAACGGCAGCTCCCAGTCGGGCCAACCGGCCGACCCTGCATAGCCCGACAGGTGGTTGAGCTGGATGTAGCCGACGTGCGCGGCGTTCTGCGGATCGGGCGCGCCCGTCCCCGTCACGCGACGACCCTTTCCCGGCGGCTTGTACAGGTAGCCCGCCGCCATCGGCCGCTGCATGGCGACGTGGGTGCCGCCCGTGTACAGGTTCGGTCCGCCGAAGTCGTTGTAGGCGTGCCACGTGTTGTTCGCCAGCGCGAGCACGATGCGCGCGCCAGAAGACGGACGCACGACGAAGAACGCGTAGTCGCGCCGTACCTTCTCGCCGACGTCGATCTCCATGACGACCTCGTAGTACCCCGACCGCCACGTCGGGTCGACGTCCAGAGTGAGCGCGACAGGCCAGCCGCACCCCTTCGAGGAAGCGTCCTTCGGCGTCTCGTGCTCGTCGGCCGCGACTCCGTCAAGACTGCACACGACCTCCCGTCGCGCGCCGACCCGTGTCACCTCGACGCGCACCGGCCGCCCCGCGGACGACGACATGTGCAGACCGACCTGCTCGCCCGCGCCCACTGATTGCGGCCAGCAGTACCCCGTAACCACCTCGCGGCCCATCGCCCGACCCTAACGTGGCGAGATCTCGCCTCGTCGGGAGCAGGTCATGCGGGCCGCGAACCTGGCCGGTGATCAGCGTTCCGTAGCCGCACCGATGGGAACCAACGGCTCCCACCGTCGGTTTTGACATGGCTGCGAACGCACCGACCGCCAAGAACCTCGCCGGCCTCTACAAGCTCGGTCCGCTCGACTGGGACGACGTCCGCGGGACGCTGGAGACCAACCTCACCCAGGAACCGGGGCCCGGCGGGCCCGGCCACGACACCTTCTGGTTGTCGACGCTCGACGCCGACGGCCGCCCGCACATCACCGCCGTCGGCGCCTTGTGGGTCGACGGCCGCTACTACTTCAGCGGTGGACCCCGGTCCCGCAAGATCCGCAACATCGAGCGGGACTCCGGCTGCGCGTTCGGTGTCGCCATCCACGGCTACGACGTCGCGCTCGAGGGCCGGGCCGCCCGGGTGACCGACGACGCGCAGCTGCGGCGCCTCGCCCAGGTGTTCGCCGAGGGCGGGTGGGCGCCAACGACTTCGAGGCGTACATCCAGCTGCCCGTCGCCGCGATGTGGCACGGTCGATCGGGCATATCCAACAATTTGACTTGATGCATCGAACCAGATTGATGTAGAACGAGGCGGTGCGAGTTGCATCGGTCGAGCTGACGCCGCACGAGTTCCTTCAGCTCGCGGGGCATCGGCTGAGGTGGCAGCTGTTGGGCGACCTCGCCCGCAGCGACCGCACCGTGCACGAGCTGACCGACCTCTCGGGCCAGCACCAGAACCTCGTCTCCTACCACCTGGGCAAGCTCCGCGACGCCCGGCTCGTCTCCGCTCGACGCAGCTCCGCCGACGGTCGAGACGCGTACTACACGGCTGACCTCACTCGCCTCGGCGACCTCCTCGCCGCCACCGGCGCGGCGCTGCACGCGGGGCTCCGCCTCCGCCCACCCGAGCCGGGCGCGTTCCCGCCCCGAGCGAAGCGGGTGCGGGTGCTGTTCCTGTGCACCGGCAACAGCGCCAGGTCCCAAATGGCCGAGGCCCTTATCACGGTCCGATCCGGTGGACGGGTCGACGCCCGCAGCGCCGGCAGCAACCCCAAGCCCCTGCACCCCAACGCCGTCCGGGTGATGCGCGACGAGCACGGCATCGACCTGACCGAACACCGCTCAAAGCACCTCGACGAGTTCGCCAGGCATCGGTTCGACCGGGTGATCACCCTGTGTGACCGGGTGCGCGAGGTCTGCCCCGAGTTCCCCGGCGACCCCGAGGCCATCCACTGGAGCATCCCCGACCCTGCCGCGGGCCACGCCGACGGAGACGACGAGACGAGCTACCCCACCTTTCGGCAGACCGCCGCCGAGCTCGACACCCGCATCGGGTTCCTGCTCGCCACCCTCACGGCACAGGAGGACAGATGACCGACCTCGACAACATGGTGAACGTCCGCTACATGGTCGACGACGTCGACGCCGCGATCGCGTTCTACACCGGGCACCTCGGCTTCGAGGTGCGCACCGCCGCCGGCCCCGCCTTCGCGGATGTCACCCTCGGCAACCTGCGCCTGCTGCTCAGCGGTCCGGCCAGTTCCGCGGGACGCCCGATGCCCGACGGCACCACCCCTGGACCCGGCGGATGGAACCGCATCCACCTCCTCGTCTCCGACATCGCCGCCGAGGTCGCCCGGCTCCGTGACGCCGGTGTGCGCTTCCGCAACGACATCGTCACTGGTCCCGGCGGTCAGCAGATCCTGATCGAAGACCCCGCCGGGAACGTCGTCGAGCTGTTCCAACCCGCCGGCACCTGACCTCTAGAACCCGATTGCCTCGCGCACCAAGATCGCCGTCACTCGGCCTGGCGCGATGACTCGGTTGATGATGAGGACGTTGTTGACGCCACTGGGGACGCCGTAGGCCTCACGGGCACCCCAACCGGCGCGGCGGCACGCGACCGCGGGCTACGTCGTTCACGGTCGGGAAGCGGTCAGGCGGATTCGCCTTGCGCGATCTTCTGGAGGATGGCGATGCGCTCCTCGAGCGGGGGGTGCGTGTCGAACAGGCGGTGAGCAAAGCCTTCGTGGTGCTGCAACGGGTCGTCGATGCACATCGCCGCGGTCGCGTGGTTGAACCCCTTGAACGGCTTGTCGTTCTGCGCCAGCTTCTGCAGAGCATGGATCAGGCCATCAGGATTGCGCGTGAGGTTCACACCGCTGACGTCGGCCAACTCCTCACGGGAACGCGACAACGCAAATCGGATCAACGGACCCACGACGAATGCGACGACGGTCAGCAAGACTCCGGCCGCGAGGATGAGAATCGTGATCTGCTGGGCATCCCGACCGCGGGGTCGCATGAAGAAGGCGGATCGCCAGACCATGCTCGCGAGCAGCCCCGCGAGGCCGATCAGCGTGCTGACCACCAGGATGAGCCGCACGTCGTAGTTGCGGATGTGGCTCATCTCGTGGCTGATCACACCCTCGAGCTCGTCGCGGTTCATGAGTTGGAGCAGCCCCGTGGTCGCCGTGATCGCAGCCTTGTTCGGGTTGACGCCCGTTGCGAACGCGTTGGGAGACGGGTCGTCGATCACGTACACCGCCGGTTTGGGCAGCCCGGCGCTGATCGCCATTGCCTCGACGACGTTGTGGAGCTGTTGGTACCGGCTCGGATCGGCGGGGCGAGCGCCCGACACCGCGAGCACGAGGCGCGCGCCCGACGTCATCGCGTACGCCGAAGCCAACAACGCAACGATCGCCGCGATCACGATGCCCGTGGCGACGGCCGAGCCCCGAGAGCCCGAGCTCCCACCGAAGAGGGCACCGAGCAACGCGCCGATCCCTACCCAGATCAGAACGAACCCGAGAATCACGAGCACGCTGCGCCGCTTGTTCCGGGCGATCTCCTCGAGCATGCTCGAACGATACGTCGCCGCACCGGCTTCGCGGTCGTCAGGTCGTCGCCTTCACCCCAACCGACGCGCCAGCGCGGCGCGCCACGGTGTGAGGTCCAACTTCGGATAGCGGCGGGAGGTCGCCTCGATGAGCGCCGTGTCCCAGATCGGATGTCCCGGAGGCGGGAACCCGAAGAGCGCGAGCTCGCTCGAACTGCAGTCTTCGACGAACGCGACCCAGTGGGGCGAATTCGCACGCGACTGTAGAGCGTGATAGCCGATCCAGTCCTGGCCGGCGACCTTGAAGCTCACATTCAACAGGAACCGCGAGCCGCCCGGTGCGGTGAGGTCGACAGCACGATGGAAGACGTCGGGGCGGTACACGAGGAGCGAGCCGCGCACGCCAGTCGCCGGCCGCTCCGCTGCATAGAGCTCAGGGTCGGCGTTCGGCATGATCAGAGGCGTCGTCGTGGGCCGGCCCTCGGAGTCGCGCACGGACACGAGGTGCGTGGGGGCGGTGCCGCCGTGCACGTCGGAGAGATAGAGGAACGACTCGACGTGCAACCACCGCGACTCCGTTCGCGGGGGCAGCCACGAGTGGTTCCGGTCGGTGTGCATCGGCTGCTCGTAGTTCGTGACGCCGGTGTACTTGGCCGCGACGTGCACCTGGTAGAGCCGAAGGTCGGTCGTCTGCAACGCCCGTTCCATGAAGTCGACGATCGAAGGGTGCACGCACAGCCGGTTGAGCGCCCCGGTTCCGGGAAACGGAAACTCGCCGTGCCACCGGTGCTGCTCGGGGCGGAACCCGGGGCCGGCCGCCGGCCACACAAACGAATCACGTGGCGGCGGAGGCCGTCCGAGCCACTTCTCGGTCTCGCCGGCGGGGTCGGCGTGATACTGCTCGGGCGTGGGGAACATCTCCCACAGATCGGGCGTCGCAGCATCGACCTGATCGGCCCCGACGAGGCCCTCGAGCAATACCCACCCGTCCTCGCGCCACGCGATGACCTCTTCGTCGTCGGCGAACCTGGCGCTCATCATCGGGTCCTCGGTCACGCGCTCGCCCGCGTGTGCTCGCGTCTCAAACGTTGCTCCGTCGGATAGCCCGCTGGTCGCCGCCGAGGTACGAGGCGACGACAAGGGGGTCGCTCCGCACGGTGTCGGGTGCCCCCTCGGCGATGATCTCGCCCGCCTCCATGCAATAGACGTGGTCGGAGATCGCCAGGATCAGCGGAAGGTCGTGTTCGACGAGGATCAGCGTCGCGTCGAGCTCTTGCTGCACGCGCTTGATCAAGGGACCGAACGCCTCGGCTTCGCGCTGGGCGACCCCCGCGGTCGGCTCGTCGAGGCAGAGGACGCTCGGTGCCACCGCGAGCACGGATGCCAATTCGACGATACGCCGGGTTCCGGTCGACAGCTCGGCGATGAACCGATCGGCGTACCGGCCCAACCCGAGGAAGTCGATCAGCTCGGCGGCGTCGGCTCGCTTCGATCGCTCGGCGTCGGTAGCGCCCGGCAAACAGAGCAGCGAGCCCCAGAATGGCGTCGAATGGCGCGCCTCGAGCGCGAGCTGCACCGTCTCGCGCACGGTGAGCTCCGGGAACAGGGTGGCCGCTTGGAACGTGCGCCCGAGCCCCAAGTGCGCGCGCTGGTGGGCGGGCAGCCTGCCGATATTGTCGCCGAGGAGCTCGACCCGGCCCGTGCTCGCGACGTAGCCACCGATCGCGTTGAGCAATGTCGACTTACCCGCGCCGTTCGTGCCGATCAGCCCGATCACCGCTCCGGGGGCGGCGCGGACATCGACCGAGTCGACCGCGACGATGCCACCGAAGCGCACGGTCAGGCCGGATGTCGAGAGCACGCTTCCGTCCGCGTTGACGCGCGTCCGTCTACTCGTGGCGACGCGCCTCAGCGACGCCGGTGGCGCGATCCGCGTCTTTGTCTGCGCCGCCGGCAGTCGCGTCTCGAGCCAGTTCACGATCGAGCTCCGGAGCCAATAGCCGATCTGGGTGAAGCCGCCCGGGATGTACAACAGGATGATGAGCAGCCCGATGCTCGACGTGAAGAGCGGGACGGTGCGGTTGCTCGGCCAGAACGCGGGCAGGCCGACGACCCACAGTGCTCCGGCCACTGCGCCGGCGAGGCTCCCGAGCCCCCCGATCACCGCGAGCGCTACGACCGTGAGGGAGTCCTCGATCCGGAAGAACCGATCCGCGTAGCCGATCGTGACGACGCTGCCGCCGAGGATTGCACCTCCCAGTCCCGCAACGAAGCCGGCAACTGCGAACGCGGTGAGCTTCGAGCGGGTCGGTGACACTGTGAATGCCGACGCGGCCGGCTCGTTCTCGCGCACGCCGATGATCATGCGACCGATGCCGGTGCGTCGCAGGTGACCGACGAGGAGCAGCACGACGACGAGCGCGGCGAGCGTGAAGTAGTAGTAGTTGCGGTTGAGGTGCGCGAGGTCGAGCGCTCCGAGCTTTCCTCGGGGAAGCTGCACGGTAACAGACCCCTCGGTGCCGGCGAAGAGCGGCCGAGGAAAGATGTAGGCCTGCGCAGCAATCGCGAACGCCATCGTGCTGATCGCGAGGAGAAGGCCCTTCACACGCAGGGCACCCACGCCGACCGCGACCGCGATGAGGCAGGCGACGAGCGCACCGAGGAGCAGCGCGGGGACGAACGGAACCTTTGGCAGCTGACCCCGGATGAGCCGCGTCGATCGCCAGCCGATGTTGAGCGAGACGCCGCGCACGAAAGCCGCGGCACTGAGTGCACCGATTCCTGCGAACGCCATCTGTCCCAGTGAGAGCTGACCGCCCCAGCCCGTCAGGACGGTTACCGAGACCGCGCACAGCGCGAAGGCGAGGATGATCGCGTACGTCTGATGATGGAACGACTCGTGCACGACCAGCGGAAGCACCAGTGCGAACAGGAGTGCGATCCCGGCCACGAGCTGCGGCATCCGACGGACCCACCAGATCTGGCGCAGTCGCTCGGGGACGGGCGCGACGCGCGGGGCGAAGGCGAAGCTCTCGGCGCCAGAGTCGTCCGCCCGGCTGATCCGCGCGACGAGTATCAGCACGAGGATCAGCAGGACGAACTGCACCAAGCCGACCGTGTTCGGGAAGTTGTAGACGAGGACCTGGTACAGGACGCCGACGCCCGCGGAGCCCACCACGGCGCGCGGAAACGACCGCATGCCACCGATCAACGCCCCCGTGAGACCGAGGAGCAGTGTCTCCGGCCCGACTGAGACGAGATCGGACGTGCCCTGCTCGGTGGCGTACAGGATGATCGAGATCGCCGAGAGGAACCCGCCGATCGTCCAAACCGCGGTCGACATGAGCTTCGGGCTCACGCCGGTGAGCCGTGCGAGATCGGAGTTCGTCGACGACGCTCGCACCGCGACGCCGAACCGGGTGTGACCCAGGAGCCACCAGAGCCCGGTCGCGATGAACGGAACGACCACGAGCGCGAGCAGCTGTGAGCCCTTGATCGTCACGCTCCCCAGATGCCACTCGCTGGTGATCGGGCTGGGGAACGCCGTCTGCAAGCGGCCGCTGCGGTACCCGGGCAGGGTGAGCGTGACCGCGCGGGCAAGCTCGGCAACGCCGATGGTCGCGACGAGGACGATCACGCGTGGCGCCCTGAACAACCGCCGGATCACCGCCAGCTCGACGACCGTGCCTGCGAGTGTGCCGCTCAACACGGCCAAGAGAAGCGAAGGCCAATACGGCCAGTGCGACTTTCCCGCCATGACCGCGAGCAAGGCTGCGGCCGGGACGCCGAGGTCGCCCACCGCGAAGTTGATCACGCGGCTCGACCGGTAGACGACCACGATCCCCATCGCGATGAGCGAGACGATCAGGCCGCGCACCAAGCCGATCACGAGGAGGTTGGCGGTCCAGATGTGGGGTTGCAGCAGCGAGGCCAGCATCACCCGCCCTCGGTCCCGAAGAAGACGGCGCGCGCCAGGTCGTCGCGCGCCAGCAGGTCATGTGCCGGGCCTTCGAACTTGACCTGCCCCTTCTCGAGAAAGATGGCGCGATCCGAGATCTCGAGCGCCACATTCAGGGACTGCTCGACGATGACCATGGTCTGGCCACGCCCCTTCAGCTCGTCGACGAGCTCAAGAAGGCGCTGCACGACGATTGGCGCGAGGCCGAGCGACAACTCGTCGATGAGCAACACCTCGGGCTGGTGGATCAGGACGCGCGCCAGGGCGAGCATCTGCTGCTGGCCGCCGGAGAGGCTGCGGGCCGACTGCCTTCGGCGTCCGCCGAGCTCGGGGAAGAGCGTCAGCACGCTGTCGATGCGCTGCTCGACGTCGGCGTTGCTGCCACCGCCGAGCCAGGCGCTCACCGCGAGGTTCTGGCCCACGGTGAGGCTCGGGAACACCCCTTTGCCACCCGGAAGCGACACGATCCCGAGTCGAACCCGCTGTTCCGGCGCCACGTAGGTGATGTTCCGCCCGTTGAGTCGCACGACCCCGCGGTCGGGCACCTCGAGCCCGCTCACCACCCTCAGGATGGTCGACTTGCCCGCGCCGTTCGTGCCGAGCAGCGCCACGCACTCGCCGCGGTAGATCTCGAAGTTGACGTCGAACAGCACCTGTACGGACCCGTAGGAGAAATCGATGTTCGCGGCCTGGAGGACAGGTGGCTCCTGCCCGAGCTCGTGGCGCTTGCGGTGCTCATCCCTCTCTTCCAGGAGCTCCTCCACGACGAGCGAGAGGTCGTTGCGGATGAACCGGGCGCCGTTCATCAACAGGAGCCCTCCGATGATGCTCGTCGGAACACCCAGGGCGATGACGGTCCCTCGCACGCCGATCGCGTCGGTGAAGAAGCCGGAGATGACGCCGCCCCCGAAGCCACCGATGAAGAAGATGTACATCGTCGACATCGCGGTCCCCATGCCACGGAGCCGGTAAGGCACTACTGCTTGGAGCACGGGGGCGGTCATCGCGAATGCCGAGGTCGTGAGCACGGCCTGCGGGACGCCGAGGATCCAGAACCACGTCGAGTTGTGCACCGAGTACTGGATCGGCGTGAAGATTGCCGAGGGCAGGATCAGCGCCCCTACCAACGCGAGCGCCTTGGCGGGATTGCGCCGGTACACCTTGTCGAAGTACCGGCCGACGAACGGCAGGATCGGCAGGGCTGCGATGCCGGAGAGGCTCAGGATCAGCCCGCGCGTCAGTGGGCGATGGATGTGGAGGGTGTCGTTCAGGTAGAGGGATGCCAGCTCGCCCTGACTGAAGAGTCCGAAGCCGAGTGCGCAGAACGCGACGAGCACGGTGCGGATGGTGGCGATCTTCTTCAGCCGCGCGAATGCCGACTCCATCGAGATCGGTGCCGGGTTCTCGTCCTCGATCACCTCGCCGAGAACGTCGTCCTTCTCGAACTGCCCGCGGGTCGGTTCCTTCATCGCGAAGGCGCCGAAAGCGACGACAACCACCGGGATGCCGAGCAGGTACCAGGCCCAGCGCCAGCCCTCCGGTCCGCCGAACGAGGTGGCGATCGCCGCGGTGAGGACCGGGCTGGCGAGACCGACCCCGTGCGCTCCCATGCCCATGACGGCCGCCATCCGGGCGCGGATGCCGATCGGGTAGTTGTCGGCGATGAGCGACTGGTGCACCGGGATGCTGTTCGCCTTGGCGATGCCCGTCGCGAATCGCGTCCAGAACAGCATGAACGCGTTGACCGCAAGGCCCGAGCAGAAGACGAAGGCCCCGAAGAACAGACTGGCGACGCCGACGATGGGCACTCGCTTCACCCGGTCGGCGAGCCAGCCCATCGGAACCGCTCCGAGCACGAAGAACGCCGACGAGGCGGTTGCGATGAAGACGATCGCGCCCTCGCTGATGTGGAAGGTCGAGCGGATCTCGGGCCCGAGCACCTGGATCGCCGCACCCTCGAGCTCGTCGAACGCGAGCAGGAGACTGAGGACGACGAACATCAGCTTGCCGCCGCGGGCGAACGCGTCGCGGAAGCTGACCGGCTCGGAGTTCACCCCGGGCAGCAGCTGGTCGGGGAAGATCACCTGCTCCGTGGCCCGCGCCTGTGCTTCTTGGCGCGCCGCCTCCTCGTCGAGCACCGCCGCTGCGAGTGCGGCGACCTCCCCCGGGCGCGTCTCCTCCACGTCAGTCCCGCCTCGAGCCACGCTCGGTCACTTCGGTTTTCGCCTGCTATCCGCCGGTGATGTTCTCGACCGCGGTGATTCCCCGCCAGTTGCCTATCGGTGGGATGGAGGAGTCGAACGCTTCGAGGCGGAAGTTGTCCTCGGCGTCGTACTTCCCCTTGTGCAGCGAGGAGTACGGTCCCGAGCCGTAGTTGTCGATGTGGCCGAAGGTGTCAACCGTCTTGGTCCAGTTGGCGTTGTTGAGGTTCTTGCCCACCCGCGTGGCGATGTCGCGGAACATCGTGATCACCTGGCACGCGTCGTTGATCGAGGCGTTGGTTTCGAGCGTCTTGCCGCCCGGACCGGGAACGACCTCCTGTGAGTTCGGTGCGTGCTTACCGGTGTACTTCTCGTAGATCGCGGCGCAGTACTTCCAGTGCTCGCTCTTGTCGTACTCGATCGGCGTGGGGCCGCCCGCCGAAAAGATCCCCTCGTATGGATTGGGCTTGACACCGGCCTTTGTCAAGTCCTGCGCGGGACCCTTCACGTCGGTGTTGTCGGAGATGAGGATGACCTTGGGCATCGCGCTACGGATTTTGGTGACGAACTGCTTCGCGCCCGACACCTCGTTGCCGGCGAGGAAGATCGCCTCGACACCTTCGCCCTTCCACCGCTCGATGAAGCTGTCGAGCTGCGTCTGCGCAGCGGTCGTATCGGTCCCGGTGATCGTTAGAATCGCGGTGGTGCCGAGCTGTAACCCGAGCTTCCTCAAGCCGGGCACGATCGTTCCGTTGACCACCCCTGCCTCTTGTGTCGCGCCGAGCGCGGCGACCTTCTTGCCGACGAGGGTGCGCTGCTTCTCCAAGAGCTTGAGCACGACCCTGGTCGTTCGCTCGTTCGTGGCCCCGGCATAGAGGAGGAGACCGGGCGGCGCCTTGTCGATGATTGCCTGCGTCAGGTTGAACGACAGCAGGACGCGTTGGTGCTGCTTCGTGACGCAGGTCTGACCGTCACCAGACGTGTCGAAGAAGTTCCCCGTGATGGCGAACACCCTGTCGTCTTCGGTCAGCTTCGTGCACACCGAAAGCGGACCGGCGGTGTTGATCGGACAATAGCTGTCGTACACGGACACGATCTTGCGACCGTTGATCCCACCCTTGGCGTTGACGTCGTCGATGAACGCTTGGTACACCTGATCCTGGTTGATGCGGATCGAGTCGACGAAGTCCTTGACGCAGTTGAAGTCGATGAGCGCCACCCCGAGCTTGATCTCCGTAGGTGTCACTCCGACGCCAAGGGCCGTCGATTCAGTACCGCGTTGAGCCGTCGTCGACGGGGAGCCGCTCTTCGAGGAGCCCCCACACGCGGCCAACAGCCCCAGTAGCGCCAAGCCGGCAAGGGCCGCCCGCAGCAGGCAGAACCTTTTGCGTCGTTCTCGCCGTCGTGTCACGCGCGCCCCCAAGATCAGATGAGCGACAGGACATTAGATCGCCCAAAGCCGCGTTTCCCGGCAACGAAGGACCTCGGCGTGAACCTACGTGACGCCGGTCCCCGTTCCAACGCGTGGTTTGGTGGTGTCGGTTCGGACGCAGTTCGGGCACCGGCCGCGGAACGTGATGTCGATCTCGTCGAGCACATAGCCATGGCGTTGGTCGAGCGGTAGACCGAGGTCGTCGAGGCCCGCGGGATGGACATCGACGAGTCGGTGGCAGACCGTGCACACCAAATGGTGGTGGGCGGTGCCGGTGTTGGGGTCGTAGCGCGCGGGGCCGTTGCCAACCCGCAGCTCGAGCAGCTCGCCCATCTCGACCAGGTCCCGAAGCGTGTTGTAGACGGTGGCGAGGGACACTTCAGGCAGGATGGTGCGTGCCCCTTCCAGAACGTCGTCGGCCGTGAGGTGCACGTGATCGCCGGTCAAAACCTGAGCGACCGCGCGCCGCTGGGGCGTGACCCGCCAGCCACGGGCGCGGAGGCGTTCGAGGAGCGTCGGTGCGGGTCCCACGCAACCAAGCCTAGAGGCCGCGCCACTCGGTTTCCAATATTCGCATAGCTCTTGACTCAGTGCTCCTCCGAGATTAGAACACTTCCAACTTGGGCCACTTCCGGTGGCAGGACCACCGAGAACGGAGAACCACGTGTCTGACCGCGGCAGCGAAAGCGAGAGCCCAGCCATTCCCTCCCCGACTCCCGAGCCGCACCGGCCCAGGTCGAACCGCGACTGGTGGCCGGACCAGCTGGATCTGTCGGTTCTTCACCAGCACACGCCTCAGTCCAACCCGATGGACGACGATTTCGACTACGCAGAAGCGTTCAAGAGTCTCGACCTCGACGCGTTGAAGCGGGACATCGTCGAGGTGATGACGACATCGCAGGACTGGTGGCCCGCGGACTACGGCCACTACGGGCCGCTCTTCATCCGGATGACGTGGCATGCGGCCGGCACGTATCGCATCGCCGACGGCCGAGGCGGTGCGGGTAGCGGCGATCAGCGCTTTGCACCGCTCAACAGCTGGCCTGACAACGCGAATCTCGACAAGGCGCGTCGGCTGCTCTGGCCGGTGAAGCAGAAGTACGGTCAGAAGATCTCCTGGGCCGATCTCCTGGTCTACGCCGGCAACGTTGCCATGGAGTCGATGGGATTCACGACGTTCGGGATGGGCTTCGGGCGCCAGGACATCTGGGAGCCCGACGAGGTCTTCTGGGGCCCGGAGGACACGTGGCTCGGCGATGAGCGCTACGGCGGCGACCGGGAACTCGCCGGTCCGTTCGGTGCCGTCCAGATGGGCCTGATCTACGTCAACCCGGAGGGACCGAACGGCAACCCGGATCCGCGGGCTGCCGCCCGGGACATCCGAGAGACCTTCGCCCGCATGGCGATGAACGACGAGGAGACGGTCGCGCTCATCGTCGGCGGACACACCTTCGGCAAGTGCCATGGCGCAGGCGATCCGGACCTCGTCGGCCCGGAGCCCGAGGGTTGCCCCGTCGAGCATCAGGGCCTTGGTTGGATCAGCAGCTTCGGCACCGGCAAAGCCGCCGACACCATCACCAGCGGGCTCGAAGGCGCGTGGACCAACGACCCGATCAACTGGGACAACGGCTACCTCGACAACCTGTTCAACTACGACTACGAGCTGACGACGAGTCCCGCGGGGGCCAAGCAGTGGACCCCCAAGAATCCCGAGGCGCAAGGCACGGTGCCCGACGCGCACGATCCGACGAAGCGCCACGCGCCGATGATGCTGACAACCGACCTCGCGCTGAAGGTCGATCCCATCTACGAGCCGATCGCCAAGCGCTTCCACGAGAACCCCAAGGAGCTCGCAGACGCGTTCGGCAAGGCGTGGTTCAAGCTGTTGCACCGCGACATGGGGCCCGTCTCGCGCTACCTCGGTCCGTGGGTTCCCGAGCCCCAGCTGTGGCAGGACCCCATCCCCGCTGTCGACCACGAACTGGTCGGCGACGCGGACGTCGCCGTCCTCAAGAGCAAGCTCCTCGCGTCGGGCCTGTCCATCTCCCAACTCGTCACCACCGCATGGGCGTCGGCGGCCACCTTCCGCTTCACCGACAAGCGCGGCGGGGCCAACGGCGCACGGATTCGCCTCGCACCGCAGAAGGACTGGGAGGTGAACCAGCCGGCTGAGCTGGCCAAGGTGCTGCAAGCTCTCGAGCAGGTCCAGCAAGACTTCAACGGCTCACAGTCCGGTGGAACGAGAGTCTCGCTCGCGGACCTCATCGTCCTGGGCGGCGGCGCGGCCATCGAGCAGGCGGCGAAGAAGGCCGGGCACGACATCACGGTCCCGTTCGCGCCGGGCCGTACCGACGCCGTCCAGGAGCAGACCGACACGGACTCGTTCGCCGTGCTCGAACCAACCGCAGATGGATTCCGCAACTACCTCCGCGCAGGAGAGAAGCAACGGCCCGAGACCCTGCTGCTCGATCGGGCCAGCCTGCTGTCGCTGACCGCTCCCGAGATGACGGTGCTCGTCGGTGGGCTGCGCGCCCTGAACGCCAACGTGGGCCAATCGCCGCACGGCGTCTTCACCGACCGGCCCGAGACCTTGACCAACGACTTCTTCGTGAACCTGCTCGACATGAATACCGAGTGGAAGACATCCTCGTCGGAGAACGTGTACGAAGGTCGCGATCGCGCGACGGGCAAGGTCACGCGGACTGCCACGGCCGTCGACCTCGTCTTCGGTTCGAACTCACAACTCCGCGCTCTCTCCGAGGTCTACGCATCTGACGACTCGAAGGAGAAGTTCGTGCGTGACTTCGTCGCCGCGTGGGACAAGGTCATGAGGCTCGATCGCTTCGACCTCGCCTGATCTCGATCTCGACGCACGGTCGAGGGGCACGGCCAAGAGCGCGAGCGTCGGATTGGTTCGAATCGCCGCGGCCTGCCGACGAGGCAGCCGTCCTGACGCGGCGCGGCGTCGACGGCAAGAGAGTGCCGGGTGCTATTCGAGGGGGCGACGGGCGATGGCGGGCGAATGACGTCCAGCCACTGCCCAGCCCCCGACCGCTGCCGCGACCGGCAGGCCGACGGCGATTGTGAGCAGGTTCGCATAGGGCGGATGCCCGAGCGGGCCGAGACGGTGGTGGTACCAGGCGATGGCCTCGGCGTAGGCGCCGGCGACACCGAGGGCCACTCCCAACAGAGCGAGGCTGCCGGCCGTGGCCCCGGTCAGTGCGCGGCGTGTCCTTGCGGTGGCGCCTGTCGCGGTCAGCGTGCGCAGATCGTTGGCCGTCTCCGCGCGGATGAGACCGACGGTCATGGCGAGCACGCCGAGGGCGAGCACGATGCCGGCCACGGACGCGTCGGTTCCGAGTTGCGAGGCGCTGTGGCGGTCCGCGGCTTCCACGGTGAGACCGACCCCTGCCGCCGTCCGGGTCGCGCTGCCGATCTGGGCGGCGCTGATGCTGTGGGCGGTCTCGAGAAGCCACCCGGCC
>VAWU01000063.1:0-10934 GCA_005888325.1 Actinomycetota bacterium | reverse complement strand
GGGAAGTCGTAGGCCTTGCAGGACCTCGCTGGTCGGGTCCCGAGCGGTGTCGAGCTCGACGATCTTCGCGGCGCCGAGGCCGGTCGCGATAGTGGCGACGCCTTGCTGGGCGGTGTGGAGCTCGTCGGCGTTGATGTCGGGGAGCGGCTCACGTGGGTCCGAGCGGTAGACGGCCAACTGGTTGGCGGGCAGGTTGGCGAGCGTGGGTCCGTTGCCCGCCGACTGGTAGGCGGCGGTGACGGAGATGCTCACGGCAATGACGACGGCAAGGGTGACGGCGGCGAGGGCGGCGCCAGATCGGGCTCGATAGCGGGACAGGTCGCGGAGGGCGAGGCGGGCCGGGACGGGAGCGCGGCCGGCGCGGGATGCCAACGAGCCGATGGCGAGTGGTGCGAGGAGGAGCAGGCCCACGGTGGCGGTCAGGAGGCCGACCACGAGGAGGAGCCGGCCGTGATGGGAGCTGTCCCCCGGCGCGACCGAGGGATTGGCCAGGACCAAGCCGATGACCCCGGCGAACAGTAGGCCGCACCCCGCGGTCGCGAACCGATGGGCCGGTCGCGGGCGAGGCGGTCGGCCCGATAGGGCGGCCATCACCGACATGCGCGACAGTGATCGCGCAGGCCACCACGCGGCGACGACGGCGGTGGCGACGGCCAGGCAGACGGCGGCGGCGACCCCCCACCAGGGGAGGTCGAATCGATCGATGCGGTGGCCGACGACGGTCTCCATCGCGGGTGCGAGGGTGAGCCAGCCGCCCACGCCGACGAGCGTGCCGGCCAATGCGCCGGCCAGACCGACGGCGCCGCCGTTGGCCAACATGACGAGGCGGACGTGGCGCCGGTTGGCCCCCAGCGACGCGAGCATGCCAAGCGCTCGCAGGTGACGTTGGGCGACGACGGTGAACCCTGCCACCGCGACGAGACCGACGAAGAGCAGGCCCATGGTGGCGAGTGCCAAGACCGCCAGAGCGGCGGCCGCCGTGGAGGCGGCCGAGACGCCGTCGATCTCCAGCGGTGAGCCGCTCGGCGGGTTGACGCGGGGGAGCCGGTCGGGCGAACCGGGCACGACGACCGCGACGCTGGTCGGCGGATCGGCTCCGCCCGTGGTCGTCAGGGCGAACGCATCGTGGAGGTCTTGTGGGTTCTCGACCAGCCCGACGACCTGGAAGGACCGGTCTCCGTCGGCCCAGGTGTTGCCGACCTTCAGACCGAGGATGGCGGCCACCCGGCGGGTGATGGCCACTTCGCTCGTGTTGGACGGCAGCCGTCCGGCGAGGAGCCGGATGGTCGGGTGGGCGGGGCCGGTGTCCTGGGCCCGCAGATCGATGGTGGCGACCGAGCCGGGGATGGCCACCCGCTGGTGGTGGATGACTTGGCCGGCCCCGAAGGCGGCGGTGATGGCGGCGAGGTCGTCGTTCAGTCGGGGATCGTTGCCGGGGAGGCTGACGGTGGTGCTGGGGTTGGGTGGCGCGCTGGTAGCCAGGGCCAGCCCGCCGACGGTGGCAGCTACCGCGACGGTCACAAGAGCCAGAAGCAGCGCCTGCTGGCGCCACTCACGTCGGAACAGGCGTGCCGACCACCGAATGATGGCGCGACGTGCCGCGGCGCCACCGTTCCCCCGTCCCCCGTACGCGACGGGATCGGAGACCGAAGCCGTCATCGGGCCGGGTCGGAGACAAGCAGCGACTCCGGTGGCGGAGGCGGCGCGGTCTGATCGACCACCCGGCCGTCGCGCAGGAACATCACCCGGTCGGCCCACGACGCCAGCTGCGCGTCGTGGGTGACCACGACGCCGGCCACGCCGCGGTGACAAGCAGCGCGCACGAGCCGCATGACCGCCTCGGCGTTGACCGAGTCCAGAGCCCCGGACGGCTCGTCGGCGAGGAGGAGATGGCGATCGCCGACCACCGCCCGGGCGATGGCGACCCGCTGACGCTCCCCGCCGGAGAGCTCGTCGGGAAACCGGGTGGCCTGATCGGCCACGCCCAGCTGATCCAATGCGTCGCGCGCCATCTGCCGGGCCGACCTGAGCGGGCGGCCGTCGAGCTCGAGGGGCAGGGATACGTTCTCCTCCGCGGTCAGGCCGGCGAGCAGGTTGAAGTCCTGAAAGACGAAACCGATCGAACGGCGCCGGAGCCGAGCCCGGTCGTTCGCGGACATGGTCGACAGCAGCTGGCCGTCGATCACAACCTCGCCGGATGTGGCTTCTTCGAGACTGCCGGCGATCGTCAGCAGCGTGCTCTTGCCCGAGCCGCTCGGGCCCATCACCGCCACGAGCTCGCCCGCATCGACGGTCAGGCGCACTTCGCGCAGGGCGTGCACGTCGCTGGCGCCGTCGACGTAGCGCTTCGACACCTGCCGCAACTCCAAGGTTGTCATCGCCGTACCCCCACTCGTCTCGGCAGCTTCGGCAGCGGCGAGGCCGGGGCGGCCGGCGGCTCGGGCGCGGCGCGCTTGAGACGGCCGTCGGCGGTGTCAAGCCAGCGGATCACGCCGTCCAGTCGGAACAACTCCGCGTCCACAACCAGGGCCAGTGCCACGTCGTCTTCTGCGGCCAGGTCCTTGATCCGAGTCCACTGCTGCATCAGCTCCACCAGATGGCGACGGTGGACCTGGACCACCTCGCGCACGTCGACGCCAGGCAACCGGGCCGCGACAAGCACCTTGATCACCAGCTCATCGCGGGGTGGCGACGAGAGATCGGGCGGCGTCCGCAACCACTCCGCCAACTCCGCCTCGCCGTTGCTCGTGATCCGAAAGTTCCGCTGTGGGCCGTCTTCGGCCTCGCCTTCGGAAGACACGAAACCGTCGCGCTCCAGGCGTTGCAGCGTCGTGTAGACCTGCCCAACGTTGAGCGGCCACACCTCCCCGGTCCGGGCCTCGAACTCCTGTCGGAGCTGCAGGCCGTACTTTGGCCCTTCGCTCAACAACGCCAACAGCGCGTGACGTACGCTCATGAGGCTCCTACTTCTCAAGGTGAATACTGGGTATTCTACCTGGTCTTGCAAGCCACGTCAAGCGGCGCGGTACACGACATGAGCGCGGCAAGACGCGATCTCATCGTGGGAGGTCCGAACCTCGCGGCACAGGCTTTCAAGGCCGGGCTGGTTGACGAGTGCCACCTGTTCATCTGGCTCGTCGTCCTCGGTGGGGGCAAGCCGGCGCTGCCGACCGACACGCGCGCCGAGCTCGCGCTCCTCGACGAGCGCCGATTCAGCAACGGCGTCGTACATCTCCGCTACCGCACCCTGTAGGAATCTCGTCAGCGCGCGGTCAGTGGACACTCCTAGGAGTAGGCGTCTTCAGGGTCGACGAGCGGGTGCCAGGCCATGTCCCAATGCTCCTGACCCGCCACCCGCAGCACCCGCTCGGAGAACCGCCAGCCCTCGGGCGTCCGCACGACGACGTCGTGGTAGTAGCCCCACAGCCGCGGAGCTTCGCCATCGGTCATCTGGTGCCAGGCGTAAACCGATGTTCGCACCACAGCTCGATCGTTGCCCTCGAACTTCACGAGCACGTTGGCGTTGTGGTGGCTGGTGACGACGAAGCCGGGGCTGCCCTCGGTGCGGGCGCTGCCGAATACGGCACGCACGGGCAGCCGCATGCCCGGCCCGTAGTCGACGACGCAGTCCTGGGTGAAGAGGGCCACGACCTCGTCGGCACGCTTGTGGTCGACGAAGTAAGAGTAGCGATGGACGAGATCCACGATCTCGTCCTTGTCCAGCAGCCGCTGCAGCGCGGCGTCGCCGTCGTTCATGCCATTGCCTTCAACATCGGTGCTCCCCCATGATCCTCAGGCGCCTGTCTACACGAGCCGGCGCGTCGGCAAAGACCGGAACATGCCGGAACGGCAACGACGGGCACAGGGCGTGAAGATGAGATCAACCGGGCGTCGCGAGGTGGCGGAAGAGCGAGCGGTACTCCTGGGGCGACGTGCCGACGCGCCGGTGAAACGCCGCTCGAACTGACGCAGGCGCGCCGAGACCCGTGAGGCGACCGATCTTTTCGACCGGCTCCGCCGTCGTCTCCAGAAGCTCGCGCGCCCGGTCGAGGCGTGCATCAGTGAGCCACGCCATCGGAGCCACTCCCGTCTCCTCGCGGAACCGGCGCGTGAGTGTTCGCCGGGACATGTGCGCGCGCTGAGCGAGCATGTCGAGGTCGAGCGGAAGCGCGAGATTTTCCCGCATCCACTGGCGAAGCGAATCAAGCTCGTTGCCGTTCTCTTCGGACCGCACCAGCCGATCGACGTACTGGGCTTGTCCGCTATGGCGCTGTGGTGGTGCGACCAAGTAGCGGGCGCGTGTGTTGGCCGCGGCCGCGCCGTGGTCACGGCGGATCAGATGGAGGCACAAATCGATGCCAGTTGTGACACCGGCGGACGTGAGGAGGTCGCCGTCGTCGACGAAGAGGCGGTTCGGCAACACCTCGATCTCGGGGAAGCGGCGCTGCAGCTCGTCGGCCCATCGCCAATGCGTCGTCGCGCGACGTCCGTCGAGGACGCCGGCCAAGGCGAGGGCGAAAGCGCCCGTGCAAATCGACACCAGGCGGACGCCTTTCGCGTGTGCCGTGCGCAGTGCGTCGAGCGCAGCTGTCGTGACGACGGCATCGACGTCCTGGTACCCCGGGACGATCACCGTCTCGGCGCGTTCGACCCCTTCGAGGCCGGCCGCTGTCGTGATCGTGAACCCCGAGCCGGGAACCGTCCGGGCTTCCGCGCACACCGCCAGGTCGTAGTGAGGGTCGCGGGCGAAGATCTGCGTGGCTGCTCCGAACTCGAGCGGGAGGACACCGGGCAGTACGAGGACAGCGACCCGATGCCGCCGCGGAGGGCTCATGGCCCGATAGTAGCGATATATGGCGCTCGGGCCACTGTTGAACGATCGCGAATCTCCCTACGGTCGAACCGTGAACGACATCCTCATCCTTCCGACGGGGCCGCTGGCCGAGGCAAGCCTTGCGCTCGCCCAATCGTCGGAGAGCCGGCCGATCGTCGACCACAGCATCCGCAGCTTCTTGCTCGCCCGCTTGCTCGCCGACCATGAGGGCTGTCTGAACGATGTGGCGTACGACGAGGACCTGCTCTTCGCGGCCACCGTGATGCACGACCTCGGACTCGGTGAGTACGCGCAGGGTCAGGCTCGCTTCGAGGTGGAGGGCGCCGATCTCGCCGCCGGTGTGCTGAGGAATCAAGGTGTCGCGGAAGCCGACGTTGACAAGGTCTGGGAGGCGATCGCACTGCACGCATGCATCGGCATCGCCGACCGACGCGGCCTGCTGACCTACCTCACCCACAGGGGCGTCTTCATGGACATCGGTCGAACCGAGGATCCGGTCGCGAGCCAGCTGCGCCAGGAGGTGTTCAACGCGTATCCGCGACCCGCTGGAGATCGCTCCATCGCAGACGCGATCGTCAAGCACGCGGCTCGGTCCGAGGCGGCCGCGCCTCACGGGTCACTCGCCGCCGAACTCCTTCGCGAGCATCGCGAAGCGGGCGGCGTCGTCTGACCCCTCGCGGCGGAGTGCGATTCTTCAAGGACGAACAGGCCCGTGGGCCCGGCTCATCTGGTCGTGGTGTGATTCGCAATGAGCATCGAGAGCGCGCGGAGATCTGCGGCAATGACTGGCACCGGAACCAAGGCGGCAACCACCGCGCCTCGCGTGCCGACCGACCGCGCGCCGGACACGGCCGCTGCGACGTCGAGCAAATCGCTCAGCAGCCCGACAGTGATCCATCGTCTCAGGTCACCGTCGTTGTCGGATCGGAGCGCTGCAACCGAGCCGACGCCCACGACGAAGTCCCGAATTCCAACGGTCCGAGTCATCAGCACCAACGGCCCGGAAGGATCGCCAGCAGCCTGCATCTTCAGTACCGACCTCGGAGCGATGGTGAGTGTGACGCCCACCGCCAGGCGGAGGAAGGCGAGGCCGCCCGCCACCGAGCGACCCGACGTCAAGCGAGACACGCCGCGGACGTTACTGACGCCGGCCGAGGTGCGCCTTGGGTACACGCACCACCACCGTTCTGTTACGCAACTGGCTATCGTGTCGCTCATGACCAGGACCAGCACGGCAGATTGGCCCTGCACGATCGCCCGCAGCGTCGATCTCTTCGGCGAAGGCTGGACCTTGCTGATCATGCGCCAGGCATTCTTTGGGACGCGCCGGTTCGAAGACTTCCAGAAGGAGCTCGGCATCAGCCGAAACATCTTGACGTTGCGACTCAACCGGTTGGTCGAGGACGGCCTCTTCGAACAGGTCGAGTATCAGCAGCGGCCGGTGCGCTTCGAGTACCGGCTGACCGAGAAGGGCCGTGACGTCTTCCCGATCGTCGCGGCGATGGCGGCCTACGGCGACAAATGGCTCGTCGGCGACGAAGGCACGCCGCTGATCCTTTATCACACGGATTGCGACCGTGACATGCACGCGGTCGTGACGTGCAGCGAGTGTGCCGAACCGCTCACCCTGCGCAAGGTGAAGGGTCGGAGAGGGCCGGGGTATCCGGCGGCCGGCGCGTGAGATACGAGGACGGGCCGACCGTCGAAGTAGAGGTGCTCATCGACGCACCCATCGAGACGGTGTGGGCGCTGGTGACCGACATCAACCTGCCATCCCGGTTCTCCGACGAGTTCCGAGGCGCCACCTGATTGGACGACGACCACGATGTCGGCGCACGGTTCGTCGGCCGCAACTGGCACAAGGCAATGGGTGAGTGGGAGACGGTATCGATCGTGAACCGTTACCAGCCGATGCGTGCCTTCGGCTGGTCTGTCACCGACGCGGAGCACCCGTCGTCGAGTTGGTGGTTCGAGTTGGAGCGGACCGACGACGGTGTGCAGCTCCGTCAAGGCACCCGCATGGGTCCGGCTCCGTCGGGTCTCAACATCGCCATCGCCGCCATGCCGGAGAAGGAGGAGCGGATCATTGCTCGCCGGCTCGAAGAGTTCGAAGTCAACATGAAGGCAACCCTCGACGGGATCAAGCGACTTGCGGAGCAGACGTCTTGACGCTGCGCATCGGCATCGCCTCGACGCCCTACGACGCGAACACCGTCGAGTTTGTGCTCCAAGCGGAGAAACTCGGCGTGGACTCGGTGTGGGTGCCGGAGTTCTGGGCCGGTGACGCCCTCACGCCCCTCGCGTACCTTGCCGCGCGAACGTCGACGATCCGGCTTGCCACCGGCATCGTCCAGCTCGGTGCCCGTACCCCGGCGATGTTGGCAATGTCCGCGCTCTCGATGCAGGCGCTCTCGGGTGGGCGGTTCCTGCTCGGCATCGGTACCAGTGGCCCACAGGTGATGGAGGGCTGGCACGGGGTGCGGTTCGACAAGCCGGTCCGCCGCACGCGCGAGACGATCGAGATCATTCGACGGGTCACGGCGGGCGAGCGACTCGAGTACCACGGCGACGTGTACGACCTCCCCCTTCCCGACAGCGAGGGCCACAGCATCCGGTCCCTGATGCCGCCAACGCACGTACCGATCTACGTCGCCTCGCTCGGACCGGCCAACTTGCGGCTCACAGGCGCGCTTGCCGACGGCTGGATCGGCAACTCGTTCTTCCCCGAGAGCGCGGACGTCTTCTTCGCGCCGATCCGGGAGGCCGCCGCGAAAGCCGGACGAGATGCTGACGCACTCGACTTGACCGTTGCGGTCGGACTCGAGTTCACCGACGACGTCGAGGCCGCCGGCCGCCGGCACGCCGACGGCTATGCGTTCACGTTCGGCGCGATGGGATCGGCGACGACGAACTTCTACAGCCGCGCGTTCGAACGCCAGGGCTACGGCGATGACGTGCGAGAGGTGCACGCCTCTGGCTCGCTGGCGACAAGGACGCGGCTCGGCGACGCGTTCCCCTTGCGATCGGCCTCGGCACGAACCTGATCGGCCCGGACGACCTCATCCGTGACCCTCTACGCCTCTACGCCGGCGCCGGAGTCATTGTCCTTCGTGTTGGTGTTCACAGCGATGCCGCCCTGGGCCTCGACGGTCAGCTCGCTGACCTGGCCCGCCTCCTCGATCTCGTCGCAGAGGTCAACGGGGCGAGGTGAGCAGGCGCTCGCGTTCTCGCCCACACCTTCATGACCGACCGCGAACGGGAAGGCAATGGGCGTGAAGCCGGCGATGATCGCTCGGTCGAGATCACACGTCGTGGAAGCAACGAGACGCACGATGACGTCGTCGTCGGCGGTTATCCGGGCGGTCACACCTTCCACCCATTCGAGACGACCGAAGGCGATGACCTCGAGGCGGCGCAAGGCGGGCTCCTTGTTGGTCGCGTCACACCGCGGACCATGGACAACCCCGTTCTCGACGTGTGCGAGTCCGGCGTTGCCCGTAGGCTCCCCGCCGGTGTCGGACTACGACGCGATCGTCATCGGCGCCGGGCACAACGGGCTCACCGCCGCCTTCGTCATGGCCCGGGGCGGCATGCGGGTGCTGTGCCTCGAGAAGAACCACTTCATCGGCGGCATGGCGTCCAACACGGAGCTGATCCGCGGCTACCGGTTCGAACTGGCGGGTTCGATCCAGTTCCCGATCCCCGACCAGATCTTCGAGGACCTGGATCTGGCGTCGTGCCCGATCTACGAGCCGGAGGTCATGTCCGCCAGCCTGGGTGCCGCCGGCGAACCCCCACTGCTTCTCTACACCGACCCCGAGAAGCTGCTGCCGCACCTGACCGAGACGATCGGCCTCGAGGGCGCCTTGGGCATGGCCGAGATCGCGGCGTGGGCCGAGGCGCCGGCGCGGGCCATCGGGCGGTTCGACGTGCGTCAGCCGCCGAAGTCCCTCGACGACATGTGGGCGTCCGCCGCCAACGAGGCCGAACGGGAGGCCATCAGGACGGCGCTGTTCGGCAGTGTGATGGACGTCGTCGACCGCTTCCTTCCCGACAAGGCGCGCCACGCCCAGGTGCGCAGCATGCTGGCGTTCCTCGCCGTCAACTCCACGTATCGCGGCCCCTACACGCCCGGCAGCGCCATGTGCCTCGCCTTCGCGCTGGCCTCACCCAACGGGTCGACGATGTCGAAGGTCGAGGGCGGGATCGGCACGATTTCCGAGCACATCCTGGCTTCGCTTGAGAAGCACGGCGGTGAGCTTCGCCGCCACGTGAAGGTGGCCAACATCGTCGTGGCCGACGGTCGCGTCGAGGGCGTGGCCCTCGCCGACGGCGACGTGATCACCGCGCCCGTCGTCGTCTCGAACCTCGATCCCACCGCGACCTTCACCCAACTCCTCGACCGCGACGACCTCCCGCCCGAGTTCGCCCGCCGCGTCGACGCCATCGACCACCGGGCGGCCTATTACCAGGTCCACTTCGCCCTCAACGGCCTTCCCGAGTACAGGAGCCCGTACGAGATCCTGAATGAAGGCGACGTCGCCCACAACGTCACCTTCTTCGGGACGGCGGAGGAGATGCAACGCGACTACGAAGGCTGTCTGGCGGGCGTGGTTCCCGCGGCGCCGTCCTTCAATGTCCAGATCCCGTCGCGGCGGGATCCGCGCCTGGCACCGCCCGAGAAACACGCGGCGAGCACGTTCGCCTTCTACTTCCCGATCGGCGCCACCCGGGCCGAGCAGACGAAGCTGAGCGAGGAGATGGCGGATCGCATCGTGGCCAAGATCACCGCCGCTGCGCCCAACTTCCCCGACCTCATCGACCGTCAGCTCAACTATCCCGCCTACACCTACGAGCTCATGTTCGGCTGCACCGGGGGCGACTTCACCCACGGCCTGCTGCAGCCGGAGTTCATGGGCCCGTTCAGGCCCGGGCCGCGGGGATGGGCCGACCAGCCGATCCCGATCGAGGGCCTCTACCTCTGCGGCGCAGGCTGTCACGGCGGCCCCGGCGTCACGTTCATTCCCGGGTACAACTGCGGCTACGCGGTGCTCGACACGGCGGGCGACATAGCGCGGCTGTAACGGATCTGTCGTTCGACGAACGCCAGATACCACGCCATGGAGAAGGCGAAGCTGGTGAACAGGCTCATCACGAAGAAGATCCACGGCGCCTCGATCCCCCGACGCCGGCCGTCGCTGATCGTCCACAGCGGGAGCAGGACGACGTTCGCGATGATGTAGTCCTGGGCCGCCGAGTCGGACGCCCAGTTGGTGAACAGGTCCTTGGTGTAGTTGACGTAGTTGGCGTCGTGGCCGGCAGCGTGCGTGTAGCGGACGTTGAAGTACCAGCCGAGGATCAACGACACGACGCCGAAGAGGTAGAACGCCGCCTCCAGGGGCGTGACGCGGCCGACGGCGTCTCCCGTGAACAGGTGGCGGTTCCAGTAGACGGCCAGCGCGGTCGTGATGATCCCTAGGGTCCCGAAGAACAGCAGTGACGCGGTCATGCCCGATCTTGTCCGAGAAGCACCGGCGCAGTCACGGCCGGGAAGTAGTGACCGATGGCTGAGTTCTTCCCCTACGCCGTCGACGCCCGCCGGTTGTTGAACGCCTCGTTCGGCCCGTTGGAGACGTGGCCGCTGGTCAGCAGCTCGGGACGGTTACCGCTCCCGGACGGTGTAGGTCAGGTGCGTCACCCTTGGGGAGGGCTCCGCCCTGACCGGCTCCAGGGCCACGCGGCCCGCGTCCACGCCCTCGAACAGGCGGATTCCGGAGCCGAACAGCACGGGTGACAGCGCGATCGAGAACTCGTCGATCAGGCCCGCGTTCACGTACTCCAGGATCGTCGCGCCGCCGCCCGCGATGCGGACGTCCCGGTGGCGGGCGGCCTCGCGGGCCTGGTCGAGCGCGTGCTCGATGCCGTCGTTGACGAAGTGGAAGGTGGTTCCCCCCGGCCGCTCCCAGGGGTCACGCTTCTCGTGCGTCACGACGAAGACCGGCGTGTGGAACGGCGCCTCCTCGGGCCATGCCTGCTCGCCGGCGTCGAACATGCGCTTGCCCATCACGCTCGCGCCGGTGCGCTCGAACGTCTCCCGCAC